>NZ_JACJUP010000618.1:0-4081 GCF_014748295.1 Planktothrix sp. FACHB-1355
GATCATCCACAAAGATATCAAACCCGCCAATATTTTGATTAACCCAACTACCAAAGAAGTCAAAGTAATTGATTTTAGCATTGCATCGCTTTTGCCTCGCGAAACCCAAGTTCTTCAAAATCCCAAAGTCTTGGAAGGGACTCTACCTTATCTATCTCCCGAACAAACTGGACGGATGAATCGAGGTATTGATTACCGCACGGATTTTTACTCTCTGGGAGTGACTTTCTACGAACTGCTTACCGGACAGCTGCCGTTCCAATCTGATGACCCGATGGAATTGGTGTACTGTCACCTTGCCAAACAGCCTATCTCAGTAAATCAGCTCAACCCAAGAATTCCTCAAATACTGTCTGATATTGTCAGCAAATTGATGGCGAAAAATGCGGAAGACCGCTATCAAAGTGCGCTGGGACTTAAGGACAATTTGGAAACTTGTTTGTGGCAATGGAAAAATACGGGAACGATCGTACCTTTTGAATTAGGGCAGCGAGACTTGTGCGATCGCTTCATTATCCCAGAAAAATTGTACGGTCGGGAAAGGGAAGTACAAACCCTCCTGGCGGCATTCGTTCGCGTAGCGTCTCCTTCGGAGAATCGCATCGCCAATCAATCGGAATCAGCTCTCCCAAATCCCAAATCCCAAATAGAAATGATGCTCGTTGCCGGTTTTTCCGGTATTGGCAAAACCGCTGTCGTCAACGAAGTTCACAAACCAATTGTGCGGCAGCGCGGCTACTTCATCAAAGGCAAATTTGACCAATTTCAGCGCAACCTTCCCTTCTCAGCTTTCGTACAAGCTTTTCGAGATTTAATGGGGCAATTGCTGAGCGAAACCGATGCCAAACTTGTGCAGTGGCAGTCGGAAATTCTGACAGCATTGGGCGACAACGCGCAAGTAATTGTGGAAGTGATTCCCGAATTAGAACAAATTATCGGAGCGCAACCCCCAGCCGCAGAACTATCGGGAAGTGCGGCGCAAAATCGCTTTAATCTCTTATTCCAGAAATTTATTCAAGTCTTCACAACAAAGGAACATCCCCTTGTCATATTTTTAGACGATTTGCAATGGGCAGATTCAGCATCTTTGCACTTGATTCAATTGCTGATCGACCAGAACGATCGCGGCTATCTATTCTTAATTGGTGCTTATCGCGATAATGAAGTTAGTTTGACGCACCCGTTGATGCTGACTTTGACAGAAATTCAAAAAACTGGCGCAACGGTTAACACCCTGACTTTAGAAGCGCTCCAGAAGTCGGATGCGAACGTTTTGATTGCCGATACTTTGGGTTGTTCGATCGCGCTCGCAAAACCTCTCAACGAACTGGTTTATCAAAAAACAAAAGGCAATCCATTTTTCCTAACTCAATTCCTCAAGTTTCTCCACGAAGATGGACTAATCGAATTTAATTTTAAAGAGCGTTATTGGCAGTGTGATATTTCCCGATTGCGAGCATTGGCACTGACCGATGATGTGGTTGAATTTATGGCACTGCAATTACAGAAATTGCCAGTAGCTACTCAAGAAGTATTGAAACTTGCCGCCTGCATCGGTCATCAATTCGACTTAAGCACACTTGCCATTGTCCGCGAGCAATCTCGATCGGAAACAGCAGTAGATTTGTGGAAAGCATTGCAAGATGGTTTAGTTCTGCCTACGAGTGAAGTTTACAAGTTTTTCCAAGCAGATGAAAACGGAGAAACGCTTGTCGGTAATCAACAAGAATCTACCCAGTTAGCTATTACTAATTCCCAGGTTCCCACCTACCGATTTTTACACGATCGCGTGCAGCAAGCTGCTTATGCTTTGATTCCCGAATCGCAAAAACAAGCAACTCACCTAAAAATCGGTCAACTTTTGTTGAATAAAACCCCTGAAGCTGAAAGAGAAGAGAAAATTTTTGATATTGTCAATCAGTTGAATTATGGTATGGAGTTGATTGTCGATCGAACCGAGCGCGATCGACTGGCTCAACTGAATTTAATCGCGGGACGCAAAGCAAAGAGTGCTACTGCTTATGCGGCAGCACGCGGATATTTAAACGTTGGCAGGCAACTTTTAGCCGTAAATAGCTGGCAAACAAAGTATGAATTAGCACTCAACCTGCACGTTTTAGCAGCAGAAATTGGCTATTTAAGCACTGATTTTCAGCAGATGGAGGAGTTAGCTGACATAGTGCTGCACAACGCCAAAACGTTGCTGGATAAAGTGAAAGTGTATGAAATTAAGCTTTCCGCTTGTACGGCGCAAGTCAAACCGAAACAAGCCGTCGAAATGGGATTGGAAATTCTCAAACTCTTGGAAATTAACTTTCCGGAACAGCCAAGTCCGGCGGATATTCAGCAAGCTCTAGAAGAAACAGCAGCGCTTTTTGCTGACAAAAATATTGCCGATTTTGTCAATTCGCCAGATATGATAGACCCGAAAAAACAGGCAGCGATGCGGATTTTATCGGGGATAGTTTCGCCAGCTTATATAACCGCTCCTTTGCTCCTGCCGCTGATAATTTTGAAAATGGTTCAGTTGTCAGTTTTTTACGGCAACGCTCCTTTATCTGCATTTGCTTACGCTTTGTATGGATTGATATTAAGCGGTGTAGTTTTAGATATCGAAACTGGATATCAATTCGGTCAATTGGCTTTAAATATCGTCGATCGCTTTAACGCTAATTACCTCAAAACCAAAGTTTTCTATACTGTCGGCGTCCACATTATACATGGTAAACACCATGTCAAAGAGACTATTCCCCTTTTAAAAGAAGGTTACGCGAGAGGATTGGAAACGGGAGAGTTAGAATTGGGATATTCAGCCAAAGAAATTTCTCAATATTCCTATTTAATCGCGCATAACCTAACGGAATTAGAACAGGAAATAGACACTTACTGTAAAGCGCTTGCTCAATTCAAACAAGAAGCTGCATTGAATTATACTCAAATCGTTCATCAAGCTCTATTAAATCTTTTAGGACACTCAGAAGATCCTTGTCGCTTTGCAGGTGAAGCTTATAACGAAGAGAAAATGCTGCCGTTTCACATCCAGGCGAACGATCGCAACGGACTCCATTATTTTCACTTCCACAAAATGCTCATTTGCTATCTGTTCGGCAATACTGAGCAAGCTCTAGAAAATGCTCGGCAAGCGGAACAGTATTTAGACGCGGTGACGGGGATGCTGAACGTACCGATGTTCTACTTCTACGATTCGCTGGTGCGGCTGGCGGCTATAAATAGCGATCGCAATTCGGAACAGGAACATCTACTTCATGTGCGAAGCAATCAGGAAAAACTGCAAAAATGGGCTCATCATGCCCCGATGAATTTTTCGCACAAATTTTACTTAGTGGAAGCGGAGATATTCCGAGTACAGGGTGAAAAGATGAAAGCAATGAAAGCTTACGATCGCGCAATTGCCATCGCCAAAGAAAATGAATATCTCAACGAAGAAGCTCTCGCGAATGAACTAGCTGCTAAATTCTACCTGGAATGCAGTAACGAAAAAATTGCAGAAGTATATCTAATTGATGCTTACTATGCTTACGCTCGTTGGGGTGCATCATCGAAAATTGACGATCTAGAAAAACGCTATCCCGAATTACTTGTTAGTATCCTGCAAAACAATAAAACTCACCTCGCTCCCAGCGAGGAAATTTTTACTTCCAGTCGTGCGTCATCAATTTCTAGTTCTACCAGAACAATTACTGGCAGTACCAGCAGTTCCGAGTTAGTAGATTTACCAACGGTTATCAAAGCTTCTCAAGCACTGTCCAGCGAAATGCAAATCGATCGCTTGCTTTCTAGCCTTATGCAAATGGCGATCGAAAATGCTGGTGCTGAAAAAGGAGCATTGATTTTGAACGAAAATGGCAAATGGTCAGTTGTCGGCTACTGCTTTAACCGCGAAAATTGTTATGTTGAATCAATGCCGTTTGAGGATAACTCGGCAATTCCCTTGAGCTTGATTAATTACGTCAAACACACAAAACAAACGCTAAGTAGTCGGACAAAAGTAATCGACACTGTATGAACTTTTGTTAAGGCACTTGCAGGAGTGCCTTCGCACAGCGTGCCGTAGGCATAT
>NZ_JACJUP010000619.1:0-4069 GCF_014748295.1 Planktothrix sp. FACHB-1355
GACAGGATAGAAAGTCAGAAAAAAGTCATACTAAAGTCAGGTATTAAATTTATCAAGCTCTGCCATTTGCTTTGAGCCCTTTAAAGCCATGACCGTTGAGGAAGCGCTGGCGATTGTAGAGACCGTTCTCGACCACAAAAGTTTGAGCACCATTCAAGAGCTGGTGTTTCGGGAATCTTGGCAAGGTCGGTCATACCAAGAGATGGCCAAAAGCTATGCTTATGATGCGGCTTACCTCAAAGATAGTGGCTATAAGCTGTGGCAGATGCTCTCGAAAGCATTTGGCCAGAAGGTTAGTAAAAATAATTTATCTTCTGTACTGAAGCTATACGTAAGGCAGCTTAAGGACGCAGAACAAAATATTGGTAGGGGAGTAACCCCAGTTTCAGTAACATCCGCAACTCCAACAGATCCGAAGTCGAACGTCGATCGACCTGAAAATAGCATATTCATTACTGGGGCTAAACTTGACTGCGGAGCTGGCGCGATCGCTCAAACATTGGGTAACCAGATGGCCCAAACTAATCGGGATTGGGGCGATGCGATCGATGTCTCTGTTTTTTACGGTCGCAGTGCAGAATTACTCCAGCTAGAGCAGTGGATTTTAAAAGAAAGGTGTCGCCTAGTCGCGCTATTGGGTATGGGGGGTATTGGCAAAACCGCTCTATCTGTCAAGTTAGCAGAACGGATTCAGGGACATTTTGATTTTGTCATCTGGCGCAGTCTCCGCAATGCGCCACCAATTCAAGAAATACTAGCAGACCTGATTCAATTCCTTTCTAACCAACAAGAAATCAACTTACCTGAAAGGGTAGAAACAAGAATCACTCTCTCGATCGAATATTTACGTTTGTACCGCTGCTTAATAGTCCTTGATAATTGGGAAACTATTCTATGTGGTAGCGATATCTCATCCAATACACTACGGGAACGTGCTGGGCGTTACCGCGAAGGATATGAGGATTACGGTCAATTGCTCAGATGTGTGGGAGAAACGTGCCATCAAAGCACAGTCATATTGACCAGTCGAGAGAAACCTATAGGATTTTCATCCAAAGAAGGAGAAAATTTACCGATTCGTTCCTTCCCAATGCCAGGTTTAAAGGTAACAGAAGCGCGGGAACTATTCCAAGCTAAAGGTTCCTTCTCTGGGTCAGAGGAGGAATGGAAACTTTTAATTCAACATTATGGCGGTAATCCGCTCGCACTAAAAATGGTTGCTGCGGCTGTTCGAGATATATTCGATAGCAATATTTCTAAAATTTTAGAATACTTGAATAATGGGACTTTAGTTTTTGAGGATATCCGCGACCTTTTAGAACAGCATTTTAAACGTTTGCCGGATGTAGAAAAAGAAGTGATGTACTGGTTGGCGATCGCTCGCGAGACAACAAGTATAAAAAAACTTCAAGAAGAAATTTTGTTAGCAGCATCAAAGCAAAAAGTCATTGAAGCGCTACAATTTCTAGTCGGGCGATCGCTAATTGAAAAAAATGCCGATGGCTTCACCCAACAGCCAGTCGTAATGCAGTACGTTACGGAAAAATTTATTGACTGTATTTGCGAAGAAATCACAGAGGCAAGAGCAAAGCAAAATCTAGAAGAAATTTCGCTATTTCGGAATCATCCCATCATCGAAGCACAGGCTAAAGACTATGTGAGAGAAACGCAAATTCGCCTCATCCTCAAACCCATTAAAGAAAAGTTGCTTTCCACTTTTAAAAGTAATACATTGCTAGAACAGCACCTCGCTCAAATTTTGACGAACCTGCGAGGCAAGCCAGACATAGAAATCGGCTACGCCGGAGGAAATATAATCAATTTATTGCGGCAGATGCAGACCGATTTAAGCAGTTACGACTTTTCCGATTTAACCATTTGGGAAGCTTACCTGGTAGACGTAAATTTGCATTATGTTAATTTCCAAAACTCCAACCTAGCCAAGTCGGTTTTTGCCGAAACATTAGGTAGCATCTTGTCAGTACAATTTAGCCCGGATGGGCAATTGTTCGCTATGGGCGATACAAATGGCGAGATTCACTTATGGCAAGTTAGGGATGGCAAGCATCTTTTGACTTGTAAAAAACACAACAGTTGGGTTTGGTCGATCGCCTTCAGTCCTGACGGTCAAATTCTAGCGAGCTGTAGTTTTGATGAAACTGTAAAATTGTGGGATATCCGCAACGGTCAGTGTTTGAAGACTTTGCGAGGACATATCCATTGTATTTGGTCAGTTGCTTTTAGCCCGCCAAGTGATATTTTAGCAAGTGCTGGTGACGATCGTACCGTGAAATTGTGGGATATCAACACCGGAAAGTGCATCAAAACTTTAGAGGGACATACCCATATAATTAATGCAATAGCTTTCAACCCAGAAGGTACAATGCTCGCTAGCGGGAGTAACGATGAAACCATAAAGTTGTGGGATATCGCTACTCACAAGTGCCTCAAAACATTACACGGACATACGTCTAAAATTTGGTCGGTTGCTTTTAGTCCAGATGGTAAAATTTTAGCTAGCGGTAGTTCCGATCGGACAGTGAAGTTATGGGACGTGGCTAATGGTAACTGCTTGAAAACATTACAAGGACATCACAATTGGATACTCTCCGTTGCTTTCGATCCTCAAGGTAAGATTCTTGCTACTGGCAGTGAAGATGGCACAGTAAAATTATGGGATATCGATACAGGTAAATGTTTTAAGACTTTGCAGGGACATCCCGATCGCGTTTGGTCAGTTGCGTTTCATCCAGACAGTCAAATACTTGCGACTGGTGGAGATGGTCGCATTATCAAGTTATGGAATGTCGCCACTTATCAATGCTTTAAAACTTTACAGGGACAGCTCGGCAATACGATCTGGTCACTCAGCTTCAGTCCCAATAGCTTTATCCTAGCCAGCGGTGGTGAAGATGGAATGGTGAGACTGTGGGATATCCAAGCAGGTAAGTGCCTGAAAACCTTCCCAACTCATACCAATTGCATTTGGTCAGTTGCCTTTAGTCCAGACAGTCAAACTCTTGTCAGCGGTGGTGCAGATTGTACTCCTAAATTGTGGGATTTCAGTACAGGGCAATGCCAAATAACTAATGAGAATCATGCACATCACATCCGAACTGTTGCATTTAGCCCAGATGGTAAAATTTTTGCTACTGGTAGTGAAGACTATACCGTAAAAGTATGGGATGTCCTTACCCGTCAATGCCGCAACACTTTTGAGGGCCATACCGATCTGGTATTATCGATCGCTTTTAGCCCTGATGGTCGAATAGTTGCTACTAGCAGCGGCGATCGAACTGTGAAGTTATGGGATGTTAGCAGCGCTCAATGTCTAAAAACTCTAGAGAAACACTCTTGCTTCGTTTTTTCAATCGATTTCCATCAAAATGGATGGATGCTTGCTGCCAACGATAAAAACACCGTGAAATTGTGGGATATTAGTACAGGGGAGTGCGTGAAAGTTTTGGTCGGTCATAGCGATCGAGTTCGATGCCTTGCCTTCAGTCCCGACGGTCAAATTTTGGCTAGTGCCGGTGAAGATAATACAATACGCTGCTGGGATGTCAATACCGGTCAGTGTTTTGCAATTTTAGAAGGGCATAGTAATTTTGTGCTGTCAGTTGACTTCAGTCTGGACAGTCAAATTCTTGCTAGCGGCAGCCAAGATGAAACGATTAAGCTGTGGAATGTCACAACGGGCGAGTGCCTGAAAACTCTTAGAAGTCCCAGAGCTTATGAAGGCATGAAAATTTCTGGCGTCGCTGGTTTAACCGAGGCGACTGTGGCGACGCTCAAGATGTTGGGTGCCCAAGGCTAGGACTCAGACTCTTGCTGCACTCAAGCAGCTTCAACTTCCCAAACAGGGTGGCACAGATTGCTACAGGAAAAATAGTTATTTTTGATTAACTCGCGAGATTCTTGCTTAACCCTACCGGCTACTGCGGCTTGCTGCAACATCATGAAAGCATCTAAATCTTCGATATCGTATCTTTTCTGCAAAAGCTGCCGCAGCTGTTCTTCTGCTGCAAGGGTTAGATAGCCAGTCGTTAGAGCCTGTTGGACAACTTCC
>NZ_JACJUP010000062.1:0-12065 GCF_014748295.1 Planktothrix sp. FACHB-1355
TTGCCCAGTTGCTGTGGTGGGCGGTCAACTTGGTTAAATATGGCAAACCCGCTAGCTATCATACCTATTCAGCTAAATTTTGGGGGATAACGCTTTTCATTGCTGTTGTTGCTTTGTTCGGTTTTGATTACGGGGGAATAGCTTTATGGTTGAGTTGTATTGTTGGCACTATTCACAGCTTTGAAGAAATTATCATGACGCTGGTATTGCCAACCTGGACGCATGATGTTTTAAGTATTTTCCATGCTTTGCAATTACGTCGTGAATTGAGTAATTAAAGGAACATAAAATGGTACAAACTCCCATCAAGCCAGAAACTAAATTACCACCTTCCAATCATGAATTTGCTCAAGTGATTCATCGCTTAGAAGCTGGTGGCGCAATGCTACCGGATACACCGGAAAATTTGATGCAAATTATCGGACTGTACAAAGCTTATGCAGTACCGATGGATTTCTACTGGCGGGATCTGCTATACATTGCCGAACGTGTATTTTTAGACCCCTTTCCTTTCTTTAAATACTTCTTGCCAAAAGAGTACTTAGATTTACACAATCATTATGCTGGAGATGATGCCGATTTGCGGATATGGCGCGGACAAGCAACTGCCCATCCGGAACTTTTGGCGTTTATGGAGAAGGGAGAAACCTTCAAAATGCCTAAGTTGTTTCATCACTTGTGGCATGACAGAATTAATATGGAGTTTGCGGAAGCCTGTATGCAGGCTATGTTTTGGCATAGAGGGATGGGTGGCAAATTTGACCCATATTTGGATACCGAGGAATATAGAGCTAACGCGGATAAGGCAATTAAAGCTTACTTTAAATACAACCCAGTCATGTTGGGATTGTATAAGCTTTTCCCAGATATGTTTATAGAACAGGTGAAGCAATTATCGTATTACAGTAACCTGGGTTTATTCTGGGAAGTGATGGCTCCGGTATTTTTTGAAATGAGCGATCGCTACGACGAAGGAAATATTAAAAGCGTTCCCGATGCGATGAATTTTCTCGTAAATGGAATATTTGCGATCGCGGGTCGTCCCATCTATCATCACGTCTACATTCGCGGCGAAATGTACGAAATCATCCCCAAATCAAAAGGGTTCATGTGGTTATACGAAGCTGCATTACCTTATGTAGAAGCTGTGTTTTATCGCACTGCTCCTTTCCGGGGTACAAAGTCTTACAACGCCCAAGCTAAACAAGTGCCTGAAGATCAGAAAGATTTCCACTACGGTATCCTTTATGCTGATGTTTTCCCGGTGGGTACTGCTGGTATTCCACCTACATTGTTGATGCAAGATATGCTGCATTTCCTACCCCCATATCTAGTGGATTACTATAGCAAACATTGCCGAGGCGAGGATGATATGTTAATCCAACTCGGTATTAGTTTTCAGCGCTCGATGTATTGCGTTACTTCTGCTGTAATTCAAGCTTTGCGAACTGCACTTTTGTATCCTTTAGACGATCCGAATCCAAAACATTTGCAAGCGAATCGAGCTTTTTTTGAAGCCCAAATAGACAGATTTAAGCGTCCGGAAGCTCGTTTGCGCGATATTCAGAGTCAGGATTATAGATAGCAAGTTGGTAAGTCGCGCCTTTAGAAACCCGGTTTCTCCAAGAAACCGGGTTTTTGGATGTTCAGTTTCAAAATGAAGTTATATGGTACGTTACGCTACCGCTAACGCACCCTACAGTTGTTACAGTTGCGAATAAGTTGAGGAGAGAACTTTACTGTCGTCGCTGACGCATTTCTTTGAGGTAAGCTTTTTGATAATTCAAGTAAGTACTATGCCACTCGCGAAAACGGCGTTCTCCGTCGCGAACAAGCATTTGACGATATTCTTCCGAGGGGATGAATCGTTTCTGGGGATTCAACTGTGTTTTCATAATTAATACCGCCTCGTTGACAACTCAACTGTAAGAGAGGGACGACCGGGGCGACCGATCGCCCTTCTGGGGCCTCACAGATATTCTTGGTGCGAGAAACAATTAATTTCCTCGCTTGATAGCTAAACTACCCCATCAGAATTACCGTGTCAATCACATGGATTACACCGTTATCTGCTTCGATATCTGGCGCTAAAACCGTGGCATTTTTTACTTCAAAACCGTTAGAGCAATCTATCTTGATGGGCGAACCTTCAACTGAGATAACCGAACCGAGTTTTGCCAAATCAGCCTTCATCAACTTACCGGAAACGACATGATATGTTAGAATCCTGGCGAGTTGCGGAATATTTTGTACCAGAGTTTGTATAGTTCCGGGTGGCAGCTTGGCAAAAGCATCGTCATTGGGCGCAAATACAGTAAAAGGGCCAGGACTTTTGAGAGTATCGACTAAACCAGCGGCTTGGACAGCAGTGACCAAAGTTGTAAAAGAACCCGCACCAACTGCAATATCAACAATATCAGGCATAAATTTCAGTTCATAGTTTGCAAACAGCTGCTTTAAAGAGCGTAAACTAACC
This sequence comes from Planktothrix sp. FACHB-1355, assembly GCF_014748295.1. Taxonomy (NCBI): domain Bacteria; kingdom Bacillati; phylum Cyanobacteriota; class Cyanophyceae; order Oscillatoriales; family Microcoleaceae; genus Planktothrix; species Planktothrix sp. FACHB-1355. The sequence goes on from NZ_JACJUP010000062.1 coordinate 2,477, forward strand.
TGAAATCATAGACAATCAAATTTTTTGGCATCACACAGCCTCGATAATTGCTGATGCCATGCGATCGAGGCGCACGCTTTTGTCGCTCAAACCCACTTCGTCCACCGAACGCGGCATCCCGTAGACAACGCAGCTTTCTTCCGCTTCTGTAAAAATTGAACCGCCATAAGATTTTATCCAAGCTGCACCTTGTTTGCCATCCGATCCCATCCCGGTCATGACTACACCTAAAACGCGATCGGCAAACACCTCCGCCGCCGACTGAAACAGCACATCTACGCTGGGACGGTGCAGGGTATCGAAGGGACGCGCATCGAGATGGGTAACTACTCTACCATCCGCTTGGCGGATAAAGCTGAGATGCCGTCCAGCCGGCGCAATTAACACCACACCGGCAGTAACTGCATCTCCTTCTCGCGCTTCGATTACCTTCAGCGAGGATATATCATTTAATCTGCGAGCATACATTTCTGTATAACCGACTGGCATATGCAGAACGATCGCAACAGGTACGGGAAAATTTTCAGGCAACTTAGGAATCAAAAAACTCAGCGCCTGGGGGCCACCAGTAGAAATTCCCAGCACGACAATATCTACCGCACCCGATCGCACTTTATTCTGGTGCGTGACTTCAACTTTTGCAGGCGATTCAATTTCCCCATATGAGGCTACGGTAGGCAGATTGGTTAGGCGTATACTGGCAGCAATTTTTACCTTTTTAATCAATTCATCCGCGATTTCAAACACTTTTTCCGTTGCCAATGCGGTCGGCTTTTGCACAAAATCAACTGCCCCGGCATCAAGCGCTTCCAGTGCCGTTTCCCCACTCTCGCTGGCAATACTGACAATTATCACTGGCACGGGACGACGCTTCATTTGCTCGTGCAAGAATTCTACCCCATTCATGTTGGGCATAATTAAATCTAACGTCACCACATCCGGCTTAAGTTGTTCGACCATTTCCAATGCTTCCCTACCATCGCGAGCAGTACCGATCACTTCAATAAGCGGACTGCGAGATAGCATTTGTTTGACAATTTTACGGACATAAGCAGAGTCATCGACAACTAATACACGCACTATTTGAGACATAACAATCAATCTCTCCCGAGCAATTGTAAATTGTAAATTAGGAATTGGGACTTGGTGATTCCGATATCCCATGCCCTACCCTCTATTAGTTAACGCTTTACATATATAAACGCATTTTCGATCTCTTGCAATTCAAATTCTGTCGTTAATTTTAATAACGATTCCGATGCAGCTACACACAAATAGCCGGGGGTGGGCATAGTCTTAGAAAACGCACGAACTGTTTGGTAAATTGCTTTTTCGGAAAAATAAATAAACACATTTCGACAAAAGATAATATTTGCGGTAGCTAAATGCTGAATTTCGGATTCAGCCATCAAATTTGCTGTTGTCCACTTAATGCGGCTGTGAAGTTCGGGTACCACTCGCCATTGGTTTTCCTGTTCTTCCCGGAAATATTTCGTTTGTAGGTGAGGCGGTAAATTGCGGAAAGAGCGATCGCGGTACACTCCTTGCCGCGCTTTGGCGATCGCACTCGGACTGCCATCGCTGGCATAAATTTCGATCGGTGCCCTTGCAAACCAACCTTTTTCGTTAAGAGCCATAGCGATACTTAAAGGTTCTTCTCCACTAGCGCAGGCAGCGCTCCAAATTCGCAGGCACTCAGTAGGATGTGCCGTAAAATGTTCTGGGACTAGAACCTCAACCAAGGCTCTGATTTGATCCATCTCTCGCCAAAAAAAGGTTTCCTGTATGGAGATAGCATCCATTACCTGCTTCCACTCTTGCTCAGCAGCATCGTCATATTTCAGGAAGTAATAGTAATCTAAAAACGAATCCAACCCACAGGCAATCACGCGAGGCGTCAGTTTTTCCGCCAATAAATCGCGCCGCTCGTTATCGTAATTAACACCTATGCGCTCGTGAATTAAGTCTCGCAAAAGTGTAAAATGGCCATCCGGTAAACTGAATATTTCCGAAACAAATCGCATAGCTTAAAGTCAATCATTCAGGCATTCATACCAAATCCGCTTTGATTACCCAGGTTATTCAAAGGGGAGAGTGGGGGAGTGGGGGAGTGGAGGAGTGGGGGAGTGGGGGAGTGGGGGAATTTATATGTACATTTTCGACCTTTATTTCGTTTTCCCGTAATCCCGCTCTCCGGCTCTCCCGTACTCCCATTCTCCCGCTCTTCCCTCTCCCTCTTTCCTAATCCCTAATCCCTAACCCCTAACCCCTTCGGTCATTGTTTTGTGGGTGGCCACGAACGATCGACGATCGACCGCGAACAACGAACATCTGACTGATGACTGATAACCTCAGCACTTAAACGGAAGTGATTTGACTTTTCTGGGCGGCGCGGCGCACAGTTGGATCGGGGTCTGTGTGAGCCAGCACTGCCATTTTTTGTTGTGCATTGCGGTTGCCAAGGTGTTCCAAGGCATTGATTGCTGCTAAACGCACGAATGAATTTTTATCATCCAAAGCAGCAATCAAAAATTCAGAGGCGTGAGGATGTTTCAGACGCATCAGCACCTCTATCGCCGCACAGCGTACTTTAGTGTGCGGGTGCTTCAGTCCGCGTCCTATAGCTTCAATATGCTCCTCACCCAGGTTAGTTAACGCCGCAATACAAACTTTGTTGACTTGGTGCGTCGAAGTCAATTCCAGCAGCGCGGCGATCGCTTCCGGAGTGCTTAACTGGGCCAGCGCTTCGATCGCCGCTTGCACGAGATGAACCTCAGAAACAGTTGGCTCATGGGACGGCAATATATTTAACTCGCTGCACGAACTGGAAACAATTGCCTCGTTTGCATTTACTTCCTGGACAGGCTTAAATATTGTCGTCCCAGAAGTCTCGTCAAACAAGCCGGAATCTACAGCAACTAAGCTGTATAGCGCCGCTTCCACACCCGTACCGCCCCGTTTCCCCAAAGCGCGAGCAGAGTAAATGCGCCGTTGCAGATCGGATGAGCGCAAAGCCGACAACAACGGCGGTAGGGAATTAGGATGCCCGATTTCCCCCAACGCCATCAGAGCAGAACGAACTAAATCGTCTGTACTGCTGGAATCTTCTGCTAGAGGAGCCAAGATCGATACAGCTCGTGGCCCGCCGACTCGCCCCAGCGCCTCCACTGCGGCGATTCGCACCTGAGTAGCCGGATCGGAAAAGGCCAATTGGGCCAAAGTGTCCACCGCTTCCGGGTAAGCGTGTGTGCCCAAAGCTCGCGTTGCGTAATACCGCACCCAAGCATCCCCATCCATGAGGGCGTTGAGCAAATAGGGATAGGCAATCGGACTTTCCATTTGCCCCAAAGCACGAGCCGCAGTCGCCCTCACTTTGGGAGTATCGTTTTCCAGCGCCCAAATCAGGGTAGGCAGCACAGGTGCATTTTCCAGATAGGGAATCAGTTCGATCGCAGCGCGGCGGACATCCTCCTCCGAATCCCGACATCGCTCTAACAGCAGGGTCACGCATTCATTGAACGCAAAATATCCGGCGATTTTGACTGCCGACTCCCGTACATGAGGGTCTTTATCTTGTAACAGATCGATCGTGCGCGTGAGCATATCGGGATGACCCAGAGAATTCAGAGCTGCCACCACAGCTTGACGTACTCCGGGCGAGGGATGACCCATCAAACCCAGCAGCGTATCGTAGGCACGTCGATCGCCAATTTGGGCTAAAGCACCGGCAGTCGTAATTGTCAATTCCGAATCTGTTGTCAAAAGTTGGGTCAGGGCTGGCACTGCCAGGGGGTCGCCAATGCGTCCCAGCACCGCGACTGCGGCTTCGCGGACTTGGCATACCTCCGCCTTGAGTTTTTCGATCAACAGATCCGTCACCCGTTTGCCATAACGCACCAAAGCTTCCATGACCAAGTAGCGGACAGTAGGATGGCCCAATAACTGAACCATCACCGATTCCACATTCCGTTCGGTATCCCCAGGAGTTTGACCCAAGAGCAGCACGATCGCCTTTAGTTCATTCGGCTTTGCCCCCTGCACTGCTTTTGTCAAATTTTGTACCCCAGTAGTATCGATATGGGATGCTGCCAACGCAGCGATATAGTTTCCTTCTCGATACAATCTTTGATAGCGATCGTACAAACTGGCGATCGCTGCTGCAATCTCCGCTACCGGAGTTCCTGCCTTATTCAACAACCGAGCCAGAGCGGGAACAACGCTAGCATCCCCTAGCTGACCCAGCGCATCGACTACTGCAACACAGAGCAGTTCGTCTTCCAGCAGGGGCAGCATTCGGGGCGTCACCGTGCCATCCCCAATGCGCCTTAAAGCATCGAGGGCGGGAAAAGCCAAAAAGAAATCCCCCGATTCGGCAATCTCCATCAGCGGCTCAACTGCAAGAGTGGCGTTTAAATTTCCCAAAGCATCGATCGCGTGATACCGCACGTTTGCATCTGTATCTTCTAAGGCGCGGATCAGTGCGGGTATAGCGCGGCGATCTAAATTCGCCCTCAAATCCCTTCTTGCCGGATCGTTTTGCTCTCCTAATGCCAGCGCTGCATAGATCCGCAAATCGACATCTTCGGAATTAAGACAATCGATCAGTGCCGGGACAATATCCACCTTACTTTGCTTGAGTACTTGCAAAACTGCATTGAGGACGCCGGGATTGCGATGTTCCTCTCGCAAACTTCGCAACAGGGACGTGGCGATCGTTCCCCCTGTTTGCTGCGCTAAACTATCCACCGCCGCCCGCCGCACCCGCCAGCTACTATCCCCCAGCGCCTTCACCAGCATTGGTTCCGGTTCCAGCACCTGGGCCGTTGCGAGCGCTTGGGCAGCACGCAGACGCACTAATTCGTCGGGATTGTCAAGTTCAAAGGAGAGGTCTTTTTGGAGATCGAGTTGCGCGGTGACATCTTCCACCGTCACTACTGTACCAATAACAGACAATGTTTGAAAGTTGCTCCAATCTCCACAATTATTACTATTTTCTTGTAAAGGAGCGATCGTCACCCGTTGCTGCATAAACTCAAAATGCAGTGAGGGCTTTACGGTAGGACACTGGAATAAATAGGGGTAAACTGCGCCCGATAGCGTTTCTACCCCTCCATTCTTCAATACCCGCTGGAAATGAGCTAAAATTCCGCGACTTTCTATATCGGGAACGATATTGGCAAGGGAAACTCCACACACTTTAGGAGCGGGCAAACCTGTAACGCTGGCAAGCCAATCATCCCACGATCGCACGATCAAGTTGGCATCGGTTGTAAATATACTAATGGTCATCGTTCATCGGTCAAAAGGTGATGGGTAAATTTTTATCTTTGCAATAGATTTAATTGCGATTTCCAATTCACAATTAACTAAGTCCGTCTATAATTGCGGTTAGATTTACGATGCCTTCCTGCCAGTTTTCCGCAGCACGCTGAATCTCTTTGAAGACTTGGGCATTGCGTTCTGTGAGCGTGCGAACGTGACCCATTCTATTTACAATTGTATCCGAAAAATTTGAGTGTTCGCGATTGGCAGTAACGATCGTCGCCACTTGTTTGGAAATATTTTGTGCGACCAAAGTCATATCTTTAACTGCGCGTGTTTGTTCCTTCATCGCTAAAGCAGTTTGATCTGATTGCCGGCGGATATTTTCGATGGCGGTTGTAATCTCAACAGTAGCAGCGGATTGCTCGTTCATCCCCTTACTGACATTAGCAATTAAACGCTCTAAACGTTCGGCTTCTTGAGAAATTTGTTCTCCTCCGCGGCTTTGTTCTGCAAGAGCGCGAGATGTGGTAGACGCACCGCGTCGCATCGATTCTACCGCTTGCAGAATTTGACTTGCGCCTTTAGCTTGTTCTGAGGTGGCTTTGCGTACTTGTTGAGCGAGTGTGGTTGTATTTTGAGCTGCTTTGATGATCTCTCGTGCCGCACGCCCTTGTTCGTTCATTGCCTTAGAAACTTGTTGAGCGCTTTTACGCATTTGTGTTGTAGACTGAACTAAATTTTGCACTGATTTGGCTTGCTCGGAGGTGGCGCTCGCCGCTTCTTTAGATTGCATTGCTGTCGTATTGATAGCGGTTACTACGTTCTGTCCGGCACTCGTCTGTTCTTCGGAAGCGATGGCTATTTGACGCACCAGTTGTGTAGTTTCTTGCACTCCTTTAAGAATGGTTTTTAATCCGGTTACGCCATCTTCAGCTAAACGGCTGCTTTCATCGGCAACTCGCATTCCTTCATTCGATTTGGCAACCACTTCTTGCACGGCATTTTGCAGCGATTTAACGATCGCAGCAATATCGGTAGTTGCCGCCGCAGCTCGTTCTGCTAAGTTGCGAATCTCCTGGGCCACAACTGCAAAACCCCGTCCCGCATCTCCAGCTCGCGCCGCTTCGATCGATGCGTTCAATGAAAGCAAATTGGTACGTTCGGCGATTAAATTAATCGTATCTACAATACTGCCAATTTCGTTGGTGCTATTGCCCATTTCCCGGATGGCATTGGCAGATTGAGCCATCGAATCGCGGACGCGGGTAAGACCTTCGATCGATTTTTGCACTGCCACACCGCCAACTTCCGCATCTTTAGCGACTCGACTGGTGATTTCTTCTGCTTGTTTGGTCAGCTTTGTTACCGATCGAATGGAACGATCGAGTTGAGTGGCGCTAGCAGCAGCGCTGCTAGCTGCATCGGTAATTTGGGCGGCGTTTTGGGCAACTCCCTGTACGGAACGCGCCATTTCCTCGATCGAAGTGGATACGCCTTCTACTATGGCCGATAAGTTTTCTGTTGTTGACGATACTTCCTCTATAGAAGCTGCCATTTCGTTGATGGCACCGGTTGTTTTTTCCGCAGCACTGTTCAACTCGTCTGCATTAGAAGCGACACTTTGAATAGAACGAGTGATTTCTTCTATTGATGCGGCAGTTTCGCTAACGGCTACGGAAACCGCATCGGTATCTCTGCTGACGGTTTTGATAGAAGCGGAAATTTCTGTCATCGAGCTGGTGACTTGGGTGGCAGATGTCGCCATTTCTTGTGCCGTGTCGGCGACGCTTTTGATAGAAGAGGTCGTTTCTTGGATCGAGGTAGCAGTTTGATTGACTGCTGCCGCCATGTTAATCGTACTGGCAGTAACTTGCTCTATAGAAGCTGCCATTTCATTGATCGATGAGGCGAGTTCTTCTGTGGAATTGGCAACGGAAGTAGCTTGTGTCGCTGTTTCTTTGAGCGTAACGGCCATTTCGTTAGCGCCATTGACGGTTTCCAAGATCGATCGCACCTGCGTTTCTGCGTTTTGCGATATTTCCTCTCCTAACCGCCAGATTTCTTTGACATTTTGCGCCGCTTGTTCTGTTTGGCTGCGAATGCGGTTAATTTCCACATATCCGCCATTTGGTGCGGCCATATTTATCGCTTTGCCAAATGGATCGGTATTTAGATGATGTCCATCACGCGATTTACCCTTATTCTGGAACTTTTTTGCCATTGCCTTTACCTTTTTATTGTTGTTTATTGTTGATTGGTATTAGCTATTACCGAACGCTGCTAAACTATTATTTGAAAATTTTAATACTTCTTCGCAATTGAGGATTAGCACTAATTTTTCTCCTGAAATAGCGATACCTGTCAAATATTTGTCACTGAGTCCACAAATAGCCTCTGGCGGCGGCTGGATAGCATCAGCGGGAATCACCACAAATTCGCGAGCGGAGTCTGCTATTAAACCCACAGTTCGATCGTTTGCCTTAATCACTATTAGGCGCGTGCGGATATCATAGCGAATTTTTTCAAAGCCGAACCTTACCCGCAAATTTATGGCGGGAATCACTTGACCGCGAGAGAAAACTACACCTTCTACAAAGGAGGGCGAGTTTGGTACTGGGGTAATCTGTTCGATCATCTCCATACGCTGTACCATTTGAGAGGAGATAGCATATTTTGTGCCCACAAGTTCAAAAATTATAAAAGGTTCATTGCTCATAAGCTAATTGGCTAATTGGTTAATTGGTTAATTGGCTAATTGAGGGATTGCACATCATTTATTAGTATTGACTCCGAGCTAGCAAGGGGCGTCGGAAAGTGGGGGAGTGGAGAAAACATTAGAGATATTTTTTGCTGTTCTCCTGATTCTTCAGTTCTCCATTCTCCTATTATCCCGTTCTCTCACTCTCCCCCTCTTCCCGACGCCCTTTCTTTAGACTTTTAATTTTTTATTCTGGCGGCGCGAGTTAAAGCTATAATATCGAGAATTAAGACTGCGTATCCATCACCGAGTTCGGTGGCTCCAGCGATACCCGTAACTTGAACGAGGGGATCTGTGAGCGGTCGCACCACAATTTCTCGCTGTCCTAAAATGCGATCGACAACGATCGCCGCTGCACTAAATCCGTTGCCAACTACAACCAAATTTAACAGTGACTGGGAATTGATTGACTGGAGAATGTTTGTTTGAGTGTTCAGTTCTTTTTTGAGAGTGGGCTGAAGATTCTCCTCTGCATCTGAGCCTGGGATCTCGTTTTCTAAGTTAAAAATGCGAGCCAGACGAATCAAAGGCAAAACAGTGCCTCGGTGAGCGATCATTTCATTATTTTCCCATTTCGACTCGCGCAGGGGCTTAAAAAATTTATCGCCCCACTCGCCACCCATAACGGAGGCATTTGCAAATGTCGGATATAAAGTGACATCTGCTGAGGGCACTTGAGTTATTTCATGCACCGATGACAGAGGAATGGCAAAAGTTTGTCCGCTGACGGAGACAATTAAAGCATCTGCGATCGCCAAAGTCAGGGGCAGTTGAATTATAAAGCGGGTACCTCGTCCCACCTGGGTATCCAGTGAGAGAAAACCACCTAATTCTGTGACGGTATTTTTGACAACCGTCATCCCCACACCGCGCCCACTTGTTAAATCTGCTTCTTTACGAGTGGAAAAACCGCTCGCGCAAATCAGATCGAGTAGAGTTTCGCTAGAGAGCGTCGTATCCGCACCAATCGACTCTTGCTCTCTCGCACTAGAGGTTACCGCTTCTACATTAACGCCTCGACCATCGTCCTCAACTTCGATCGTCACCATTTCCCCAACAGTTGTAGCGCGAAGGGCAATCTTTCCTTGTGGCGATTTGCCCCAACGCACCCGCTCTTGTTGCTCTTCCAAACCGTGACTGACAGCGTTACGCACCAAATGCAACAGCGGGTTCATCATCCGCTCTACTATAAATTTATCAATTTCAGTTGTTTCCCCGCTCACTTCCAGTACCACCTGCTTTTGAGTTTCTTTCACCAAATCGCGGATCGCAAACTGCATACGTACAAAAATTTCCCCGATCGGTACCATACGCACTCGCATTACACCTTCCCGTAAATCCCGCAACTGCCTTTCCAGGGTAAGGTTTGTTTCCCGCAAGGTACGTAAATGAGACGCTGGCAAAATGGTTTTGAGGTTGTTGAGGTTATCCGCTAGGCGAGAACGAGTAATCACCAATTCGCCTACCATCTGCATCAATTCATCCAATCTCGCCAAGTCTACCCGCACTACGTTCGATGGTGCGACTGTGAAAGGGAGTGGGGGAGCGGGGGAGTGGGGGAGCGGG
>NZ_JACJUP010000620.1:0-4021 GCF_014748295.1 Planktothrix sp. FACHB-1355
AAATTCGCAAGCTAAATGCCGATCTCGAACAAAGAGTAATCGAACGAACTGCCCAACTAGAAGCGGCAAATCAGCTTAAACATGAATTGCTCGTGCGCGAACAGATAGCCCGAACTCAAGCGCAAGCAAGCGAACAGCGTTTTCGCTTTCTCGCGGAAATTATGCCCCAACTTGTATGGACTGCCCGTCCGGATGGCGGATTGGATTACGTCAATCAGCGCACAGTTGATTATTTTGTCGTTTGTGCGGCAGAAATATTGGAATGGGGATGGCAGAATATGCTGTATCCAGATGATTTGCCACTCGCTGGGGAGCGCTGGCAAAAATCTCTCCAAACAGGTGAGCCTTACGAAATAGAATTTCGTTTGCTGCGGGGTAGCGACAAAACTTATCGCTGGCATTTGGTGCGTGCATTACCCCTACAAGATCGAGAGAATAAGATTGTCAGTTGGTTTGGAACTTGTACGGATATCGACGATCGAAAACAGGCAGAGGAAATACTGCGGCAACAAGCGGAAGCATTAGAGCAAGCTAACCGCATGAAAGATGAATTCCTCGCGGTAGTATCCCATGAGTTGCGTACTCCTCTTAATTCCGTACTGGGATGGGCTCAGCTGCTTCGGGCTCGCAAGTTTGACGAGCCTACTACCGATCGCGCCTTGGAAACGATCGAGCGCAACGCCAAGTTACAGGCACAATTAATCGATGATATTCTCGATATCTCCCGCATTATTAGAGGCAAGCTGCGTCTTTCTATGCGCCCGGTTGACCTTGTATCTGTTATAGCGGCGGCGATCGATTCTGTCGTGCCGACAGCCGCAGCTAAAAAGATACAACTTGAGTCTAAACTTGATGCGGTCGGTTTGGTTTTGGTTGATGCCGATCGCTTGCAGCAAGTTGTTTGGAATCTTGTTTGCAACGCCATCAAGTTTACTCCCTCTGGCGGACGTGTTGAAGTGCGATTGCAGCAATTGCAGATTTCAAATTTAAAATTGCAAATTGAAGATGAAAATTTTGCTTTCAATCTGCAATCGGAAATTTCAAATCTGAAATTAAATCAATGTGAAATTTCCTATGCCCAAATTACAGTAAAGGATACCGGTAAGGGCATCAGTCCCGATTTTCTTCCCTATGTGTTCGATCGCTTTCGCCAAGCCGATAGCTCAATTACGAGAACTTATGGCGGATTGGGACTGGGATTGGCGATCGTGCGTCATTTGGTGGAACTCCACGGTGGTACTGTCTGTGCAGCTAGCGATGGCGAAGGAAAGGGCGCGACTTTCATCGTGAGGTTGCCTCTCTGGCAAGAAAGCCGGAGAGAAGAAATTTGATATTTACATACCTGGTTCGGTTGTATTGCGATCGTCTGTGCCCCTCAGACAGAGGGCAGTTTGAGGAGCAGAGGGAAAAGAAACAACCAGTTTATGCAAATTCAACTATTAACCGATCCCGCAAAAAATCTATCTAATGGTGTATTTATAGCGATAGTTGTCGATTATTAGCTAAATAATAAATTTATCCTTAAGATACCCCCCTGTAGCATTGCATTTTTTAGGCAATACAGGTTTTATTAAAGGGTTACACCTCAGAAAACTGCCTTTAAGGGACGCTTGTTGATTATGGTGACATTCCTGTTACCGAATATTTCTTTCTCAAGCTGGGTGCGCTGGGTAATACAGCCGCAGCTAGCATTGCATATTCCAGATGGCTTCTTGAACCTGCCAGTTAGCTTAGTAACGTGGGTACTGGCGATCGCGCTGATCGCACTCGCTCTCAACCGCGTACAGGAAGACTACAAGGAACGAGCAGTCCCCCTGATGGGTGTTTGCGGAGCATTTATTTTTGCTGCCCAAATGATTAATTTTCCCATTCCGGGAGGTACATCCGGTCACTTGCTAGGTGGAACGCTAGCTGGAGTTTTACTCGGCCCGTGGGCTGGTTCTTTGGTAATGGCGGCAGTCTTCATTGTACAGGCTGTTTTGTTTCAGGATGGCGGTCTGACAGTCCTGGGAGCCAACATTACCAATATGGGATTAATTGGCACATTTGCCGGTTACTATCTATACAAAATAATTCGGGTTTCACTAGGCCGAAATACTTGGCGAGGAATGTTAGCTGGCACGGTAGTATCTGCTTGGACAAGCGTGTTTGTAGCTGCAATTTTGACTGCTGTGCAATTAGCTTTATCAGGCACAGTTCCGTTGGGAGTAGCTATATCGGCAATGGCTTTTTGGCACGTATTGATTGGCATTGGTGAAGCAATTATTACTGCGATCGCAGTTAGTTTTGTTTGGAAGAGTCGGCCCGATTTGTTCTTTGACCCACCTCGATTAGGTCGAAGAGAGGGCGTCGGGGCTAGGGGCTAGGGGCTAGGGGGTAGAGGGAAAAGGGAAAGAGGGGAGAGGGAAAAGGGGAAGAGTTTTCATGATGCTTATTGATGTAGGATGAAAGTTTATGAGTAGTAACATCGATCGCGATCGCAACCGCGCTTTTGTCATCGCTGGTTTGGGAGTAGCGCTGCTGATTGCAATTTTCGTCTCTCCATTCGCCAGCTCAGATCCAGATGGATTAGACCGAGTTTCTCAGGAGCTCAAATTTGAGGATAAAGCAATTGAAGAGGCACCAGCCAAAAAATTACCCTTTTACGCTATTTTTGAAGAATACGCTCTCCGAGGTGTACCCGAACAAGTTGCCACTCCCCTGGCAGGTTTGGTAGGAACATTAACTACATTTGGTTTAGCTTGGGGTATTGGCAAATTGGTAGTTCGCAATTCCGCTGCATCTTTGCCAAACGATACAACTCCCCACCCAGATAAAGTCGATCGATCCTTGGATTAAAAAATCCCAAATCCTCTCATCCAAAATTCAAAATTCTTAGATGCTGCTGCACGTCAATGTCTTTCAACTAGATATCGATAGCAAACACGATACTTGGTGGCATTCATTAGCACCGCGTACTCGCATACTTTGTACCCTGCTAATTGTATTTGCCATTGCCTTAACACCAAACGGACGTTGGTGGACTTGGGCAATTTATGGAGTAGCTGTGTTGAGCTTTATTTTACTCAGTCGCGTAACTTTACCTGTGCTGCTGAAGCGAATCGCAATTGAATTTGCTTTTATCGGTGTCGTGCTGCTGGGTACTTTGTTTCGCGACGGCGGTCAAACTATTTGGTCTTGGGGGCCACTAAAAATTACCACAGCGGGATTGATTGTTTTGGGTAGCGTAACGAGTAAGGCATTGCTATCCCTGGTAATGCTCAATTTGCTAACTCTAACTACTTCCATTCCCGCGTTGTTGAATGCCTTAGTAGCATTGCGAGTACCACCGCTCCTAGTGGCAATTTTGGCATCAATGTATCGCTACATAAGCGTTTTAATTGGCGAATTTAATGCCATGCGTCGGGCAGCAGCGTCTCGCAATTTGATGGGCAAAAACCGCTGGCAACGTTTAGTAATTGGCAACATGATGGGGTCGCTATTTATTCGCACTTACGATCGCGGAGAGCGAGTTTATCAGGCTATGCTGGCGCGGGGTTATCAGGGAGTACCCCCTGTCGAAAATGTTCCGCCTGGTGGACGACACGATATTGTAGCTATAACTTTAACATTTATTTGGGCACTGCTGGGACAAGCGATTTATTTGCGTTGGCAGTAGCAATGTATAGCTAGGGACTAGGGGCTAGGGGCTAGGGGTTAGGGAACAGGAAGTAGGGAAAAGGGTTACGCAGTAAGGGATGGAAGGTGAGAGGTAAGAATTGGATCTGTCCTAACCGACGAGGGCGGTTGCTATAAAATCTAAAATCCAAAATCCAAAATCCAAAATCTAAATTCGTTTCGATGCACCACAATCCGATCTCAATTGAAAATCTTAGTTATACTTACCCTGATGGAACTCATGCTCTCAGGAATATCAATTTGTTTATTCGCGCCAATGAAAGAGTGGCGTTAATTGGGGCTAATGGTTCGGGAAAATCTACATTGCAGTTACATTTGAACGGGATTATTCTGCCCCAAGAAG
>NZ_JACJUP010000621.1:0-4023 GCF_014748295.1 Planktothrix sp. FACHB-1355
TATATCTTGTTGGGATAAATGAGGATAATATTGCTGCTTATCATACCCATTAAAACTATCCGATCCCTGCCCAAAATAAAATGTTTGCCAAGTTGCTAAAAACAAATATTTTTGAAGATAAGCTTAAACAAAAATATCTTGCCTACTTACTATAGAAAACCCATTTTTTTCGGCATTGGACATTGGGAATAGAAATGCTAACTGGGCAATGGTTTGGAACAATCAATTAGCTTTAGTTATCGCACTATGTACGGGAGAGTCAAATGATTTTTTAGATAAGCCTGTTGCTAAAGGTACGCCATAATTCTCAGTCTTCGGGATTCCGGCTTAAGCGGAAAAGATATAAGCTGATAGCTGATAGCCAATAGCCGATCGCGAAGATGTCCGAACCAATTCCACCAATTACTTTGCCACCTAGCCAAAATCCGCAGCAGGAAGGAGAATGGCTGCAAAAGTCTTTACATAGATGGCTCAATGAAGAGTTTATCCCAGAAGCAGTCAATCAGGAAATTGCAAGGCGGGCAGCCCAGATATATGTCCGACAAAGATTAGAAGGAGAAAACGATCTGGGCTCCCTCGTGATTGCTATCCTAACGGAAATGCAGGCGTTTGACTTCTCTAAAAGTTTTTATAGCGAGTTTGCGATCGCCAATGCTGTAAGCGACTTGCTTTTAGACAGTCTGGGAATCGATCGCTGCTGCGGCCAATAGAATTTTAGATTTTAGATTTTAGATTTTGGATTGGGGCTAGCAGCACAATCAGAGATGAGATCGAACCGACGAGCCACCAATCGATCTAAAATCCATTCATCCAAAATCCAAAATCTAGCTACCAGCTTGACTTCACCACACCGGGTAGCAAACCTGTGTGTGCCCATTCCCGCATCACGTTGCGAGATAGACCAAAATCCCGATAAGTACCTCTGGGGCGACCTGTTACCCAGCAACGGTTGCGCTGGCGAGTGGGGGCACTGTTGCGCGGCAGTTGTTGTATTTGGCGGTGGATTTCCAGCTTTTGCTGCTGGGTAGCTGCTTGTGCGAACGCATCTTCTAAAGCTTCGCGTTTGGCAGCGTACTTCTCGGCCAGTTTTTTGCGCTTCTTCTCGCGCTCGATCATGCTTTTTTTAGCCATTAATGCTTATCGTTCCTGTAAGTAATGAAGACAGCATTTTCTATATTAACTTTTAGCGGCTGGTAAGGTTCGAGAAGTTTTAGCTTATTTAGCGCTTAAGAATGCCGTTGGGGCTCAGAAGCAGAGGGACAGAGGTCGGCAAGAGCGCAAGAAGAACAGTTAGGATTCCTGGCCATACAAATAGACCGACCGTGGTAAATTAACCGAATTGACCAATTTTCCCAATCAGGCTGAGGTAAGAGTCGGATTAAATCTCGCTCCACACGGATGGGATCTGTTTCTTCTGTCAAACCCAATCGGTAGCTGAGGCGCTTGACGTGGGTGTCTACAGTAACGCCTTGATGTATACCATAAGCGTGAGCCAAAACTACATTAGCCGTTTTCCGGGCAACTCCCGGTAATTCCAGCAATTCTTCCATTCGTTTTGGCACCTTGCCGCCAAATTTTTCGACGATCGCTCTACAGGCACCTTGAATATTTTTAGCCTTATTGCGGTAAAATCCCGTGGAACGCACCAAACTCTCCAGATCTTGGATATCCGCACTGGCTATAGCTGGCGCATCCGGAAAGCGGGCAAACAAAGCGGGTGTCACCTTATTTACCCGCTCATCCGTACATTGAGCCGATAGAATCGTCGCCACCAGCAGTTGTACGGGCGTCTCATAATTGAGCGTACAAGTCGCATCTGGATAGAGACGCTGAAGACGAATCAAAATTTCTAAAGCACGTTGCTGTTTAGCAGCCCATTTGCGAGTAATGCTCACCGAAACAAATTTTGCACCCCTTCCAAGTTAGCGGTATCGCGGACAATCAGAAAAATTCCCAAGCCCAAAAGTAACATCAAGCCTGTTTGCATTACGCCGTCCTGAATTTTACTGGGCAATGGTTTACCTCGAACAGCTTCGATAAACAGAAAAGCCAATTGACCGCCATCTAAAGCAGGTAAGGGCAAGATGTTGATAACGGCAAGGTTGATGCTAATCAGTGCAGCAAATCGAAACAATTGGGTGATGTCCGATTTAGCAATATTTGCACCAATTTCGACAATCTTCACCGGGCCAGCTACTTGGGAAGCTGTTTCTTGAAAGTTACCGATCAACTGCCCAAAGCCTTGAACGGTCAAAGTAGCGATGTGCTGAAATTCTTCAGCAGCAAGACTGAAAACCTCAAAAATGTCGTGCGGGCGACGATAAACAACCGGCTTATCCTTTGGCCCATTAGGGGCAAGGGCAATCCCGATGCGAGCTTCGCCATCTGTTCCCTGGATGGGAGTAGCGGTCAGAGACAATTTGCTGGAGCCACGCTGAATAGTAAATTGAATTGGCTGACCTGCACTACTTCTAATTAATTGCTTAAGAACAGCTTCTTCTTTGAGGGAACGACCGAACTGTTTGCCGTTAGCGGCCAAGATAACGTCACCTGGCTGGATTCCCGCTACTGCTGCCACGCTGGGAGCAAGCTGGATACCCAAATGCCCTTTGCCATCTGCACCTAACTTGGGAGTCAGAGAAAAGTCAACTTGTTCGTTGTTACGATTAACTTTCAGTTGAATTGGTTCGCCTGAAGTAGTGGCGATAAGTTCCGCCTGGGAGTTGTTCTCGTTAATTGAGAATCCAAATCTTTTACCGTTGACCCAAATTACATCACCAGGTTTGATGCCTGCCGATTCAGCTTCACCAGTCACTTGAGTAACTTCTGCGACAAGCTGGGGAACCAAAACTCCTGGCTGGGAGGCTTCGGGCATTCCGATTACCCCAAATTGCGCTACTAGCACTAAGTAGGCAAAGATCAGGTTGGCGATTACGCCTGCGCTAATCACGATCGCCCGATCCAGGACGGGGCGATTGCTGAGCAGATTCGGGTCATCGGGGGGATACTTGCTATCGGGCTCATCATCGGGAAAGCCGACAAATCCACCCAAGGGAAAAGCACGAATGGCGTACTCGGTTTCTGGGCCTTGATACTTCCACAGAATAGGGCCAAATCCGAGCGAGAAGCGATTGGCGTGGATTCCCTGAAAACGAGCGGCCATAAAATGACCGAGCTCGTGAACCAAAATTAGAACCGCCAAGACTGCGATCGTCGCCAAAACTGACATAGAAAAAATTAGTGCGAATTAGCTATACATTTCTTTATTCTACGTTGCCCCTCCAGTAAGCACCTCTAGCCGCAGATACGATCGCAGCACTTCCGGAACTTTGACTGTGCCGTCCGGTTGTTGATAGTTCTCCAGAACTGCGGCCATTGTGCGACCTACTGCCAGTCCAGAACCGTTGAGAGTATGCACGAACTGGGTTCCTTTCTTCCCGGCTTCTTTGAAGCGGATGCTACCGCGCCGCGCCTGAAAGTCTCCAAAATTCGAGCAGCTGGATATTTCCCGATATTTGCCTGCCGAAGGCAACCAGACTTCCAAATCGTAGGTTTTCCGGGAGGAAAAGCCCAAATCGGCGGTACAAAGTTCGATTACCCGATAAGGCAGTTGTAGGGCTTGTAAAATCGCTTCGGCATTGCCAACGAGGGATTCATGTTCTGCCTCGGAAGTTTCGGGATGAACAAATTTAACGAGTTCGACTTTGTTAAATTGATGCAGTCGGATTAACCCCCGCGTGTCTTTACCGTATGCACCTGCTTCTCGCCGAAAGCAGGGGGTGTAGGCGCAATGGTAGATGGGGAGTTGGGAGGCATCTAGGATTTCGTCGCGGTAGAGATTGGTGACGGGGACTTCTGCGGTGGGAAGCAGCCACAAATCGTCAGCTTGGCACTTAAAGCTTTCTTCGGCAAATTTAGGCAACTGACCGGTGGCGGTAAGAGATTGGCTGTTGATTAAAAGTGGGGGAATTACTTCCACATAGCCTGCTTGAGTCTGTTTGTCAAGCATAAAGCTAATCAGGG
>NZ_JACJUP010000622.1:0-4059 GCF_014748295.1 Planktothrix sp. FACHB-1355
CACAAAAAGGGAAAGATGGCTACAACTGAAATAATTACGGCTTCTAAAAGAGCATCGATCGTGGCGTCGGTAGCCGATCGAATATATTCTGCTTGGGTAGCGGCTAAAATTAATTGCACTTCTGGTAGTGCAGATTGCAATCGCGCTACTTCTTTTTCTACTGCGGCGACTACTTCTAAGGTATTGGCATCGCTCTTTTTAATTACTTGAAAAGCTAAGGCATCTTTGCCATTAAGGCGTACTGCGGAAGTTTTGGTTTGTTTGGTTGGAGGCGATTGTTCGTTGGGGTCGGGCGAAGCTTTTGGTGAGGAATCTGTTGGTAATAGGGATGAATTATCGCCCAAATGCTTCGCCCCTACGGATTCCGTTGTTTGTTCGACAGCACCCAAAAGATTGACTTTCAGGACTCCTGGCAGTTTGGCGATCGCTGTTACAATTTCCTCTTGAGCTATCTTGGTTAAGTCAACTAGATTTTTTGATGGACTTTCGATCGCGTAGCTAACAGCAGCAGACTCGTTTAAGTTGAGCGGAAAAACTTTGTAACTTGCTCCTTCGGGGAGATTTAGCTGCTTGAGTCTAGTTTCGACTTGATTTGCAGATTGTTCCAAATTTGTCCCCACCCCGAAGGATAAACTGATGACAGCTTGGTTGGGGTAAATGGAGGAGCGCAGTCGATCGAGTTTGGGAATCGAGCTGAGGGACTGTTCGATCGGTTGGGTAAGCTTTGCTTCCGTTTCCAGCGCGTCGGTGAAAGGTGCTGTGGCGTTCACCACTACGACTGGAAAGGTAATATCGGGAAGCAGGGCGTATTTGAGGGAACTGAAAACGAGAAGTCCCGCGACGGCGACGGCGATCCAAAAACTCAAGGTTAGCCAAGGGTATGCGATCGCTAACCTGGAGATATTGAAACGTTCTCGTAGGGATGTTTTGCGAGTAGTTGCCTTCACCATATCGAATTACCAGCCCACGCACCACAAGCTTACAAGCACTCCCCACTTCCTTACCCTACCTTCGTGACAGTTTATTAACTGGAGGCTATTGTCGAATTACCCTTGACGATATAGTTCTTGCGATATATTTCTCTTGAGAAGTCGCGTCTGCATCGGCGCTAGTCAAAAGTCTTTCGTGCAATGGAGTGAGGAATGAAAATCGGATCTGAGGCGCACAAGCAGTTATTCTGTCAAAGCTTTATGGAGAGCCATCTTAAGTATGAACCGGAACAGCTACCTTGGCCCAAACTTGACGGCGCACAACTAGAACGTCTGCGCTCAATTCCTTTCTGGGATGAAGCTTTTGACACAGAACAAAATGCGGGAAAGATGCTAGCCGCTTTTGCGGAAACGGTGAGCGATCCACTTTTGCGGGATGCGATCGCCCTACAGGGTATGGAGGAATCGCGCCACTCTCGCGTGATAGAATTCTTGATTAACCATTACGGGATCGAAATTAAGCCGCGTCCGCCTAAACAAATTCCCGATAATGTGGAGGAAGCTTTTGTCAAGTTTGGCTACGGGGAATGTTTCGATTCGTTCTTTGCGTTTGGTTTATTTGCGATCGCTCGTCAATCTGGCTTATTCCCCGATCAATTCTTCGCTATTTTCGATCCGGTTATTGATGAAGAAGCCCGCCATATGGTATTTTTTGTCAACTGGGTAGCGTACAAGCAAGTGCATGAGGGTCGAGGCGCAAAAGTGCTGCGGGATTTAAATTCCCTATTGTACTACACTGGCTCTGTCCGCCGTCGTTTGGATAGTTTTAAAGGTAGCAAAAAAGGCAGCGGTAAGGGTTTCACAGCTAGCGGTGCGAGTTCGGTTACGAGTAATTTGACGCTGGAAAAGTTTGTCTCAACTTGCATTCAAGAAAACGATCGACGCATGAGTGTTTACGATTCCAAGTTGCTGCGTCCGGAGTTTTTACCGAGAGTTGCCAAAACTGCTTTTGGGATGATGAAACTTTTGCCCAAACAGAATTCCAGCACGATGTCAAGTCCCAATTTGGGATAATGGGTAATTTCAGATTGCAGATTTAAGATTTCAGATTTAGAATTTATTTTAAATCCGAAATCTTAAATCTTAAATTTATTCACAAAATAACAATGAACATTGATGCTATTCTCGTTCCCCAAGGGTCAGAGTATAAGTCTGTGCTTCGAGGAGTAAGCCGCTTTAATGGTAAGACGCCACCCATTTTTCCCGTTCCGGTTGGTGTTAAACCGTTAACGAGATATTTGGAAAAATGGCAAAAATTAGAATTCTTCGCGCATCATCAGCAACCCAAAGTTTTGTTGATGGGTTTGTGCGGTAGTCTAACACCTCGCTATTCTGTCGGCGATGTTGTCATTTACCGAAGTTGTATTTATGGTTCGGCTGAAGAGTTGCGAGATAAAATGTGCGATCGCGCTTTTACAAAGGTACTTTACAACAATCTCAATGAAAAAGCTGCTTTGGTGAGAGGATTTACGAGCGATCGCATCATTTATTCCGCATCAGAAAAACGCAGTTTAGGTAAACTATATGATAGCGAAGTAGTCGATATGGAAGGCTTCGCAGCTTTAGAAGTTCTGAGTAAAGGTGGTTTTTCCGTAGCGATGTTGCGCGTAATTAGCGATGATTCGCAACAGGATGTTCCCGATCTCAATTCCGCAATTAGTGCAGATGGTTCGTTACAATCTCTGCCTTTAGCGATAGGAATGCTGCGTCAACCGATTGCAGCAACTCGGTTAATTAGAGGTTCGCTGCGCGGATTGAAAGTGTTGGAAAAAGTGACAAGTTATTTGTTTGCAAAGTAGAGAAACCATTCCCGTTGAAGGGGAGGGTTAGGGTGGGGTTCTAAATATTTTTCCTATCGGAATTTTCGGCAGATTCTACAGCCATCATGCGGCGTTGCACTAGATGTTCAAATTGGTACATATAGGCGGCGATGATCGTCCAAACGAGCATCGCTGGGCCATAGACAAACCCATTCCAGTGCGAAAACCAGTAGTAGTAGTAGCTGGAACCCAAAAATGGGTAAAACAAAGCTAAAATACCTATGCTTATCAACGTAGATATTGCTATTACCAGCCAGCCATACAAACCTTCCCAAAAACTCAGCAAACCGGGAAAAAAGCCGCGAGTTGCGCCTATTTCTGGTGAGCGAATGCTGGGAAAGAAACGATCTAAAAATAGATAGAGCCAATGATGAACAAAAGCGATAATCAGAATGGGAGCTAATGCGGCTAGCACGCCAGATAAGACCCAATGCTCGGGTCGCTGTAAAAACCTACCCAAAAACGAACCGAAATCACCAAACAATTTTGAGCCAGATGAAATAAAACGCAGCAACACGTAGAGGACGAAGGCGTTCATCCACGCACCGGGGTATGGTATCCAGGCAGGCCATTTCATACGTAAAACCAATACGCAATTATCGCAATCATAGCCGCAGTATTTCTCGAATATGTAGGTAAAAATACTAAAATTTACAACAAATTCAAGACTGAGTGTTGATAGATACCGGATACACTCTTCCTTTCCAAGCGCCTCCTCTTCCGCGCCAGTGACGCCAAGCTGAGTCTAGGGTCATCAGGGTATATAGGAATGCGATCGCTGGTAAGCAAAAAGACAATAATGGCGAACATCGATAAAGTTTGAGTGTGGGAAAGTAAGCTATTGCCATCAGCAACCAGGTTAAAATACCTAGTGAGAACACTAACCAATTCCCAGTCAAAATACCTGCGATCGCACTCACTGGCGGGACAATGTAAATTAAAGTCATTCCTATGAGTGTTCCCAATAAAAGCAAAGGTGAATAATTCAATTGCGTAAAAGCAGTACGCGCCACCATATCCCAAATACTAGATAAAGATGGATAAGGTCGCAAGCTACAAGTTAAATCGGTAAGTCCCAACCAAATTTTACCCGGAGATTTGACTGCTTGTGCAAGAGCGCAATCATCGATTAACGCTTGACGCACTACCTGAATACCGCCAATACGATTTAAAGCTTCGCGGCGAATTAATATACAACCTCCCGCTGCTGCTGCTGTGGAATTTTTCGGGTTATTAACCCAACAAAATGG
>NZ_JACJUP010000623.1:0-4054 GCF_014748295.1 Planktothrix sp. FACHB-1355
GCGGGATACCGCCGCTATCACTTTTGATCGTGATAGTGCTATCGTTGCATTGTCCGGGAATGCCCGGAATGATGTCGCGTAAATGTATCAGACATGACCTGTTCAAATAGCTTTGCTGAATGCTTCTGACGCTACTCCTGTTTGGCTAACACCTGTGTTGCAACTATCTTTTTTTGGCTATTTTGCTTCTGGCAATATTGCTGAAAGTAAAGATTCTGCTGCCATCAAGACTACCGAAACTGCCAAAACTACGAAGGCAGAACCGGTGAATATTAACATTAAGGGTAAAGAAGCCAGTCTTTCGATCGCTGCTTTCATCTCAGAAACCTTGATTTTAGTAGGATTGAGGTAGCAACTCTTACTAGCGAGCTGCTCTTTATTATTGAATGTTAAAAAAGTGAAGATCTTGTGAAGGATTGCATAAAATAACTAACTTTGAGACGATCGTCATCTACTAGAAGTGGGATGTTAAGTTAATCGCTGTGAAAATCTACTTAAATGTGAGAGGGCAAATCCTGGGAGTAGTTTGTTATGGCAGTTATAAAGCATCAACTGTTTTGGATTTTTCGAGACGGTACTTAGCGTTGGAAACGCCTTCTCCAACAACCTTTTTTGCTGCTTTTGCTTGTGGCAATACTGCTGAAAGTAGAGATTCTGCTGCCATCAAGACTACCGAAACTGCCAAAACGACGAAGGCAGAACCGGTAAAAAGTAACATCAAGGGTAAGGAAATCAACGTTTTTATAGATGCTTTCATGTAGCTTCCTCTGAGTTTAACTCAGTTTACTATTATTACAATATGAGACAGTATTTAGTTTGGCATCAGTAAGTTTTGGTAATTAAAATCCCATCCACAACAGCCGATCGTAAGCAAAAATACGAAAGCGTACTGGTATAGTCCAGTACGCCTTTTTAACAGGGGTAAATCTTGCTAAAGGTCAAAATCTGCTGAATATTTCATTTAGAGAACTATAGGGTACTACAGAAGGGATAGAATAACTAGCGATACTTATGCCGACGCAAGTTAGATACTATACAGGACTCTGGGTCGGCAAAGGTACGCAGGCTGTTTGACAAACACCTCCGACTTGACTAACATTCTGCCTTGACGAGTATGTTCGTAACTTCGGGCGTTGTGATTGGTGAAACCGCAATCGGCAAGAGCGATTTGTACAATCCCAAGGTTTCGTCGGTAATTCTATCCCAGTTATAGTTTTGCTGTACGTACTTTTGGGCATTGCTAGCCATTACCGCCATTTCCTCCGGGTGATGGATTGCCCAATCTAAGCGACGAACGCAGCAGTCTAAATCTCCAACAGGGAAAAGCACACCTCGGTTGTTAGATACAAGTTGCTTGTGTACGGGGATGTCACTTGCCAGTACGGGGATACCTTCCTGCATAGCCTCTAGCATAGCGAGGGGTAATCCTTCTAGCTGAGAAGGCAGGGCAAATAATCCCGCACCTCGAATAATTTCTGCCAAACGCTCTCCTTTGAGTTCGCCGGTGAATACGATATCTTTATCGTGTGCTGCTAGATTATCTAACTCGGCAGTGAAATGGGGAGTATCGCTGGTAGCACCGACCAGAGCGAGTTTCCATCCTTGTGGGCGAAGCTTTTGGAAGGCTTGGATGAGCAAGTCGGGGCACTTTTCGGGTACGAGTCTGCCCAGGAAGAGAATGTAGCGCCCCTGCTCCAAGCCAAGAGATGTGCCGAAAGAAAAATGCGGGTCGGATTTACCCAAGCAAGAGGCGGCGTTGGGAATGTAGAGCGTTTCTCTGTCGTAGGTTTTCTTAAAGTAAGAGCGCAAATCTTCTGAGACGACTATTATCTCATCTGCAAACCGAACAGCAGCTCGCTCGCCAAATTGTATAAGTTTTTTAATATTTCTGCTCCATTTGGCGCGTTGCCAGTCTAGACCGTGACAGGTGACGACTATTTTGGCATTGGTGGTAAATTTTGGCAGCCAGGTGAAGAGGGATGGCCCTAAAGCGTGGAAGTGGATGATATCGTATTCCTTGCCAAGGGAAGCCATCGCTCCGAGCGCGGAACTCAGCAGCGCATCCATTCCGCCTGCTTTCAAGCAAGGTAAGGAGACTACGCGAACGCCGCCAACGTTGTAAGTATCTACTGAATTCGAGCCGGTATAGGAGGAGCGAGCGAACAGATCGACTTCGTGGCCTTCTTTAACCATGCGGGTGTAGATTTCTTCGCAGTGATGCTCGATACCACCTTGTTTTGCGGGCAAGCCTTTAGCACCAATTACAGCTATTCTCATAGTGAAACCCCTGTTAAAAATTCTCGATTAGTTTGGCAAATGGATGTCCGCTGCTCCCAGCGGCGTAGCATATCGTTGTAGATGGCACCCACCACAGTGCTGGCGCTGTAAGGTTGGGCGGCTTTGACGCACGCTTCGACCGGGAAATTCCCAGGATTTTGCAGTACTTGACGCAAGGCATCGGCTACTGCAACTGGCGTGCGTTCCTCACATACCACTCCGCTGTGGGCGGTAAGTAGATTTGGGGTTTCACCGCAGCGGGTCGTCACTATGGGCGTCCCGCAGGCTAGTGCTTCGAGAACGACTACTGGTAAACCTTCGTAGGCGCTGGTCAGTACGAAGACACTGCTAAGGCGCTGCAACTGTGCAAGTTCTGCTTGGTTCATTGCTCCGAGCATTGTTACTTGCTCAGAGAGTCCCAAGCGAGAAATCTCTGTTTGTATTTCTGCTCTCAAATCTCCATCACCTGCGATGAGTAGGTGAATTTTGGGATTGTTGAGAGCGGCGATCGATCTCACTAGCAGGATCGGGTCTTTCTGGGGATGCAGTCTTCCGGCAAATAGCACGAACTGCGTATCTTCGGGTTTACCCATCCGAATAGCGAGCTGGCGTCTTTCCTGCTGGCGTTCTTCCCAGGTCAATGGGTAGCAGATTTCGTTGTCTACTGTGTTTTTTACGTAGCTAACTCGGTCTGCTATCTCTGGGTAGCGCTGCCGGTATAATTGCGCCGATTCCGTATTGCAGGAGAAGATTTGGGAAAACTGGCCTAGCACCAGGCGTTCGATCGCAAAGTACGCTGCTGGCAGATACCGCCATGCGATCGCATCTTTCCCGCCCGCAGAATTCATCTGCTTATTTATATCGTTATGAATAAAAAGGGCTTTCTCTCCAGGCCAGTTTAGCGCTGCTAATGTCGGTTCCAACCTGTGAAAGTGCATGAAGTCGGATGCTAGGTTACGACCGCACAGGGCAGCTGCGTACTTAATAGTTGTAGGTATTAATCTTCTAACATTGTCATCTTTAAGATTGAACAAAGGCATAAATTTAATTGCCTTGCCCGCCAGTTCTGCTTCGTGCCACTCACCCACACGTAGGTGCTGCTCTTCGTGGCCCGTTCCTACCAACCGCACCTCAAACTCGCTGGGAGCGTACTTGACAAAATTTTTTATAACAGTTTGGATTCCGCCGATGCTGCTGTGCCAAGGGTTGAATTGGTAGAAGACGGTCAGAACGGGTTTAATCATAACTAAGTGCCGATATGTAGGGAGGAGCGATTATATTGGTTCGGAAGCCCTAAACTTTCGGTATTTGGATAGATGTAAATTTTTATTTTCTCTGCAAGTCTAGGTTATTTTCTCTGCTTTTAAGTAAATGTCTCATTTTGACTTGTGTTCATATAAATGTTTTTGTTTCTGGGTTATTACATAGGTTAGTGGCAATTACCGAATAAGTGAATAAGTAGCTACGAGATTTCACTAAGGATTTATAAATTTCTGTACCGTCTTCATATCAACTTTATAATCAAGCCAGACGTTTGTTGGCTAAGTAGACACCCAGAGTGCGTATCTAAGTATAATCAAGCATAAGTAGGGTATGTAGCGATCGCACCCGAAGTTTGAACTACGGGAATTAACCAGTTATTTGAAATTGCTTGAGCTTAAAAGTAGGAATTAGCGGGCTTTTTTTGTTTCTAACTCTGCCTATCTCTGACTGGCTAGCTTAAACGTAAAAATAAGTAGTTATTGAGATGGAAGACAAGTCTGTATATATAAACACT
>NZ_JACJUP010000624.1:0-3995 GCF_014748295.1 Planktothrix sp. FACHB-1355
AACTAACCAACTCATAAAATTAGTCGAGGCATCAACATCAGTGAGATTACTAAAAATGTAAGTAAATGAACCAGCGAGAGTAACAGATGGATTCAACTTAAAAGCAACAGAACTACCGAAAGTATCAAGTTGAATTCCTTGATTAGCAATTGCTACCAAACCTGACCCACCAGCATTCGCTAATTCATTTGCATTGGGTGCAAACAATATCGAGCCAATATCAGATGAACTTAGTCCCGTTCCCAAAATATTGATCTGGTGATAACTATGAGCGTAATTCAGACCAATATCGAGATTTTTGGATGGTTTAACTGTTAGTTGAGTTGCCGCCACATAACTGCCATTAAAAAGACCCGCTCCTAGAGGAGTACCGGGAAATCCTTCATTAGTGGGAAGATTTGCTTGCACCGAGCCATATAACCCTCGCAAGTCTAATTTGTTGGAAATATTCCAGATAAATCCGGCGGCTGATGCTAATCCAGTTTGTGAAGTACCTCCAGATACCCGTTGCGCTGCTGGTAGATTGCTGAAGCGAGAAATAGATCCTTGTCCTTCTCCCGCAAAAGGTAGAATTGATGGAAAAGCATCAGTTACTTCTGCATTAGTTCCTGCAAATAAGGTTAAGTTGTTTGCCACAGGAAAAATGTAGAGCAATTTATAAAGATGGACGCTGTTGTTGCCACCAGTAGTTTCAAGAGTGGAAGGATTAACTGTTGGGAATTGCGGTTCGTATGATAAGCGTACATTACTAGCATTCCCAAAAACTACATCGCCATAACCTAGTGTTCCAGCAAGGCTACCACCAGTTGTAAAAGAAGGAAATGCCGCACTCGGTCCCCCACCAAAATTGTAAGCCTGAAGTCCTGTAATCAGTAAATCTTTGCCGGAAAAACTGGTTAATAGGTTGAGTCGAACGCGATTGTTAAAAACGATATTTGCATCTTTGCCTGCCTGGGGTATTGCCCCCGTTCCATCATTGGTATTATTGATAAAATCTTGATTTCCACCTGGGTAAGCAGAATAGGCACTCGCTATGCTAAAAATTGCTTCTCCACTCAACTTAGTTGTAGTTGAAAATTGTTGTCTTTCTAACTTAGCGGTGCGAGTTTCCAGAACATCGACTCGCCCTCGGAGTTTTGTTAGTTCATCAGAAAAATCCTGCTGCAATTTTTCGATTGTAGCTAAGTCTTCTTTATCGATCGAGTCTGGTTTTGTCGCTGCCACCAACTCAGTTATCCTGTTTAAACAGGCATTTAAACCCGCTGCAAATTCATAACGGGTCAGGGCACGATTCCCGCGAAAAGTTCTGTCAGGATAGCCCTCAATGCAACCATAGCGTTCCACCAAAGACTGTAGTGCCTGAAATGCCCAATCGGTCGGGTTCACATCTGATAATTGCGAAACCGATGTAACTTGGCCAAGTGGAGCTTCGGATGAAGCTAATTGAGCCAAAGCAGGAAGAGAGTTGAGTGGAACAACACTAAGCGCTAGGAAAGGAAAAAAAATTTTTCTGATGCCTTGTAGATAGTAATTCACCTGCATTCCTCACACACAAAATCTAGTCATCGGTACAGTAATATTAAACCGGCGTTGCATATGATGCAATAACTAGAGATTTAAAAAAATTTATGATAATCATCAATTATTTTCTATTGATTTATTGCCATAGTAATCTCTCACGATGACAATATTATCGGCCATTATTTCTCTCTTCTGCACCTGGCTGGCATTATACATAAGCTTTGAGCGGTTTGAGCGGGAAAGGAGTAAGCTTGTTTGGGATGGGGCTGATTTTCACTAAAGGTTTTTGCCTGTCGGTACTATACCTTGACAAAAGAATTTGATTGTGCATACCTTTGAATAGCAGCGATAGTGCATCCGCACCGCTACGCGATCGCGATTTCTTATGAAACAAAATTAAACAAAATTACTCAAATAGTAATCCGCAGAAAAACCTGGAAGTGACGCTCCTTTAGATGTGGTAAGAAATAGCTCGAAAATCAAAGATGCAAGCCTGAAATCTGACTGCAATCAACAGCGATATCACCAGAAAAAGCTACCCAAATAGGTAATTGCCTTCGGGACGAATTGAATTAAGCAGCGTCAAAGATAGCTTTGTTTCCCTGACTCCAAACTTAACAGTGGGATATGAGAATGTCAGCAATTTTGGTGATATCCAACTTTCCGGCGGTGCGAGAGTAAATACTTCTGGTATTGGTGGCGGTAGTATCCGAGTGCAAGCAGGAAAAGTCATTTTACAAAGCGATATCACCGCTATTTCCCAACAGGACGCACCCCAATTGCAAGGTACTGTGGTCATCAATACGCCGGAACTTGACCCCGATGATGGATTATTTGACTTGCCAGAAAATACCGTCGATACTACCAAACTGATTGTTTCTGCTTGTACTCGCAGTCTCAGAGAAGGCAGCTCGTTCATCTTCATCGGTAGAGGTGGGATACCGCCAAGTCCAACAGATCCTCTCCCCGATGAAGCTGTTTGGATGGATTTAAGACCAACAGCCGCACACCCAGAAAATCGAGCAAAAAAACCTATTTCCCTTTACCAGTCCCCACCTACCAGCCCCGAAATTGTGGAAGCTTCTGGATGGATTATCGCCCCAGATGGCCAAGTTACCCTCACTGCTGCTGCACCCACCGTAACGCAGCCTTCCCTAAATCCCCGTTCGTGTGCAGTAATAGAGCTTGAGTAAGAGCGATCGCAGCCGAGAAAAGTAGTACACTAAAAAGCTGTTCGAGTCAGCTTTGAGCAGAAAAAAATCGATAAACCTGTATTAATAACCAGCGTGCAAATACTTAATCTGCTTGCGAAGCTACCTAAAACTGAATCTTTTTCTTGCATAGTGAGGAAGTGAAATGTCTCTAGAATATCCCGATGACCTGAAGTACCTCGACAGCCACGAGTATGTGCGACTGGATGGCGAGATTGCGACGATCGGTATCACCGCCTTTGCCGTCAAAGAACTGGGCGATATAGTATTTGTGGAATTCCCAGATATCGGCGAAGCAGTGACAAAGGGAGAACCTTTCGGAAATGTTGAGTCCGTCAAAGCAGTTGAAACGTTAAACTCCCCAGTCACGGGTACTGTTGTGGAACGCAACGACCCCTTGTTAGATGACCCGGAAGTTTTGGGGGATGACCCCTACGGCGAAGGTTGGTTAATTAAGGTTCGCGTCAATGACCCAGGTGAAGTAGACGATGCTATGACTGCTGATGACTATCGCGCACTGGTAGATGGCGATTAGGGATTTTAGGTAAAGTAGGGTGGGCAATGCCCACGATCGCAGAAGCGATTTGTTAACACCGATTTTACCAGACATTGCTCACCCTACTTTTCCTACCTTTCCGATCTGCTTAAGTTTTCAATTCTTGTTACAAAGTAATAAGGAGTCAATTCTAGAGAGGAAATTGTGGTGACTTATACCACTTATACGCAATCTGGCAGTCAGCAGCAATTAGGAGAAAACAAAATAGAGTCAAGTTCTTTTCTGTGGCGGCATATAGGGCTGACTCCCGATAAAATGGAGCAAATGCTCGCAGTATTGGGACTGCCGACCCTGGATGCTTTGATCGATCGCGCCGTACCGCCAGCAATCCGGCTGAAACAACCGCTACAATTACCAGCAGCCCGCAGCGAGTACGCCGCCTTAGCTGAATTAAAAGAAATCGCCTCGAAAAACCAGGTGTTTCGATCGCTCATCGGTATGGGCTATTACAATTGCATTACCCCGCCCGTCATTCAACGCAATATCCTCGAAAATCCCGGTTGGTACACCGCCTACACGCCCTATCAAGCCGAAATCGCCCAAGGACGACTCGAAGCGCTGCTGAATTTCCAGACAATGGTAATTGACTTGACCGGCTTAGAAATAGCCAACGCTTCTTTATTAGATGAAGCAACAGCAGCCGCAGAAGCCATGACCATGAGTTATGGTTTATCTAAAAATAAGGCAAAAGCTTTCTTTGTTTCTCA
>NZ_JACJUP010000625.1:0-4046 GCF_014748295.1 Planktothrix sp. FACHB-1355
ACCAAGGCGTTTCCCCAGTTCGGGGGTCTATTTCCGTCCAAGGAGATATCCAAATGCTATTGTCTTTCACAGCAACCCGAACCAATTTGAGAGGGAGAGGAGCTGGCCCTCTGACTACAGAACCATCAGAACTATAGCGCGAACCGTGGCAGGGACATTGAAATTGTCGATCGATTGCGTTCCAAGGAAAGGTGCAACCCAAATGAGTGCAGTTATTCACAATTCCCACGCTGTCGAGAGTGCCGTCAGGTTTAACAGTTAAGTAAGTGGGTTCCCCAGCTAACCCCGCAACTAAAGCGCGAGTGTCGGCAGGTTCTGCTAAAATTTGGCTGGCTGGAATCGCATTACCCAATATATCCTTAGCAAGGATAGCTCCACCTTCACCGCTTTCTACTGGTGGGATAAAGTATTTTCCTACAGGATAAAGTGCGGCGGAAGCAGTAGTGGCGATAACAGCACCAGTCATAAAATTGAGCAACTGGCGGCGAGACATTGAAGGACTTTCTACGGGAAAGCTGTTTTCCATTTTTTATGCTCCTGAATTTTTGATGGTTGTCTGAACGGATACCGAACAAGCGTCGATACTCAAAACCTCGAACAAAGTGCTTGAAGCAAGCACCAATGAGGTCATGTCTAAACCGACACAACAGCTTGTACTTTGGTGAATATTGAAAGTTGTGTTCTATGGGATGGCTAAGAGTAGGCAACCCCATAGAGCGTTTCCAGCTAGTTAGGAAAATTTACAGTGCTTATTTAAGCATATAACTATATAGTGAATTAGTCAATGAACGTGGAAGAATAACCTCCCCGTATCGGGGAGGGCGGCTTGACTTTCCGAACTTTCTAGAAAATCATCTGGGGTTGAATCAACTGATAACCCGCCGTTTTGAGCTTTTGATTCGACACCCGTGCGTTATAAGGGCGGGCGCTTTTCTGGGAAGCATCCCATGTAACTGGGGGTAAATTGTGCTGTGTAAACAAGCGATCGAGCAGTTCTCGACTGGGCAGATGTGCATCATCGACTAGGTTGTAAATACCTTGCAGTTGGTGCTTTCTGGCAAATTCGATCGCCCCTACAATATCATCGAGATGAATCCAATTTGTGATATCATCGCCATTACCCGGACGAGTTGTACCTGGGACTCGTCCAAATATCTTTAGCAGTTCCCTACCAGGCCCATAGATTCCGCCCAATCTGAGGATACAAACGCTCGTGTTTCGATCGGATGCAGATAGCAAAACTTGCTCAGTTTGAGCGAGAATTTCACCATTTTGATTGGCAGGTGCAAGGGGTGATGATTCATCTACCCATTCCCCACTTTTGTCACCGTAAACCGAATAACTCCCGGTATAAATAAGCTGACGCACAGTGGGAATTTCTTTGAGTGCGGAAACTATGGTTTTGGCGGTGTGCAGATAAGTTTCTTCATACAGGTTCGCGCTTTTAGCGCCAACGCTTAAAAGCACAACTTCCACATCTTGCAGCACCGATTTTAGATTCGCTGCATCATTACCGTTGACTACGGCAACTTTTTGGGCTACTTCTTCCAGTTTTGCCACTCGATCGGGAGTGGTTGTGGTTGCGGTGACAAATAAACCCAATTCTTGACGCCAGTAACGGGCTACAGCATAACCCACATAACCGCAACCAACGATCGCAACGCGCATGACTATTTTTGTCCTCTATTATTTGGCTAATTCCCGCTCAATTGCTGCGATCAATTCCGGTGCATCTGGCTTGACGCTGCTGCGGAAACGCGCTACTATTTCTCCTTGCTTGCTGACCAGGAATTTCTCAAAGTTCCAAGAAACATCTCCGGGTGGATTAACTGCTTTGGTGAGTCGATCGTAAAGCGGATGCTTTTTATCTCCAATAGCGTTAACTTTGTCGAACATTTCAAATGTGACGCCGTAATTTTTCGTGCAAAAGCTCATAATTTCGGCGTTGCTACCGGGTTCCTGCGCCCCAAAATCGTTACAGGGAAATCCCAGAATGCGTAGTCCGGATTGTTTGTATTTTTGGTTGAGGTTTTCCAGTCCCGCATATTGGGGTGTGTAGCCGCATTTAGAAGCGACATTGACTAAGAGCAGGACGTTTCCCGCGTAATCGCCGAGTTTCTTGTCGGTGCCGTCGATCGTCTTTACTGCTATGTCTGAGATTGTATTGTTCATTTTAGATATCCTCCTGGGGCATTTTACCACAGGTTAGTTAGGAGTTACGCAAAAGTCATAACTACTTTTTCAAAGTGGGATAAGCGGGGATTCGACGTATTTTTTAATATATAAAACCCGGATTTAGTGAGATTGTTATGTTAAATTAGGAAAGGGAGTGAGTCTCTACACAAGAAGTTTTGTCTAATAAAGAGAGTGCAAGAAATGAATTGCAACGAGTACTTTTTAAAACTTTTGTCCCGGCGAGATTACAGCGCTTACGAGCTGCACAGGAAAGGGAAAGAAAAGGGGTTTGATGAGAGTGCGATCGCAGATGCTATCCAGGAATTACAAGAAAAAGATTACCAGTCGGATACTCGCTTAGTCGTCAGCTTAATTGCTTCATCTCAAGGCAAATACGGGAAAGCCGCTATCAAGCGTAAATGCTTGGAAAAAGGAATTCCTAGTGATGTGTTTGAGCAAGTATGGCATTCCGAAGTCGAAGAAAAAGAAGATGGCAAAACGAGCGATTTGGCGCAGTTGAAAGCTAAAGCGATGCGGAAATACCACATTGATGATTTTCACAAAATCGATCCGAAAACTAAAGCGAAATTGCTCAATTATCTAAACTACAGAGGTTTTAATGGTTTTGACATTTTGCGGCAGTGGCAGCAGGAAGAGGTATAGCAAAAGTCACCCGATTTTGGATTTTGGATTTTGCGCGAAGTGGGCGTCTTGGCGGTTCCCGTCACGATGCCCACCTTCGCAAGAGAGGATTTTGGATTAGCTCCGCCTTAAAAGGACGGAGCTTGAAAGAAAAATTTTTTTGATGATTCCCCGTGAAATGGGAGGCTTGAAACCCCTTTTTTTCGGTCAAAAGTCAAAAGTCAAAAGTCAAAAGTCAAAATCAAATGCTTGCTGTGAATTGGATCTGGCGTTTTAGGATGCCCTAACCGCCCTGGCGGTTGTTATAAAACCGATTATCGCAGCGAATTTTGGATAATAACTTCCCCTGTCTTTAGTATTTAATCCGATTCGTGTATCTGTTTGTGTTTTTCTAGAAGCTGGAGATATTTCTCGTTTGTTTTTGCCTGCATCCATTTTTCTTTAAAGATTGCGGCTGACTCAGCTTTTACCGGATCGGGTTCATTTGGCAATAGGTTTTTTCTGGCTTGAAGTTGTGCGGCTGGGGAAGTTTCTTTTTGGGGGTTTTGCTTGTATTTTCGACCGCTTTTGTGATTCGCATATCGGCGCGATCGCGTATAACCCATCTGTAGAAATTTTCGCGCCATATCTGCGCCGACAAAATCATCTTTATCGAGATACTCTAAAAACATCTGGTAGATTTTGTCGGCAGATTCCCTAGCAAGCTCAGGTGTTTTGAATCGCCAGTGAGGCAGAATTTCTCCTTTGTACGGTTCTACCAAAAGTACTCCTTGCTCGCCTTTGCCAACTCGATAAAGTTCGGGGTCAGCGCGAAAGTCGATGTTTTTAAAGTCCAAGGTGTAATCAAATGGCTTCATCAGTTCGATCAAAATTAGTTGCTTCTGGGAGTGGATGGGTGATTTTTCGATCGCAGCACCTCCACTTTCAGTTTACGCACCCAGAGAAAACCCAGCATACATCCTATTGCATAAAACAGAAAATCTTCCCACACAAAAGAATAACCCAGAAACAGACGCCCAAACAAAGTGGCTCGGAGCGCTTGTAAAAACGGGGGTTTCCACAGCTGGAGAAATTCGATCGCACTATTAAAAATGAAAACCCCCAAAGCAGTCCAAACGGGGTCGGCTTGTGGCCAGACCAAAGTCAGCAGCAGAATCAAAAATATTTGGTATAAAAAATCTCCACAATAATTGTTAAGCCACTCCTGTCCCGGCCCAGAGTAGAATTCA
>NZ_JACJUP010000626.1:0-4038 GCF_014748295.1 Planktothrix sp. FACHB-1355
CTGCAATGGCTGGCGCGGGGAGATTTAAAACAAAGATTGCTACAGGCGGTGCGGTTGTGGGTGTGGCTGCACTTTCTGTATGGGGAAGCCGGCATTAAGTTAAATTTGCCGGAAAATTTTACTTATCCTGAATGGCGAGATGCTTTTTTTACTACCACTCATACTAAAGAAGAAGAAATTCCGCCACTGCACGACCCTAAATGCCGTTGTGCGAAAACTGTTGCTGCTTGGTTATTTGGCTCTGATTTCAACTTAACTCAGTCAAAGTGGAAAGGGGAATTAGGGAAGCCGGAAGTACGGGAAAAAGAGCGATCGTTTGAACAATCTTTGCGGGAACATCACTTGTTACCGGATAACCTTAAAGAATTGTTGCACGATACTCGTTTGTTTGGCTTGACAAGGCGATCGCTTTATGGCGATTTGCAAGTTTTGATAGAAATCGGGTGGCTGAAACGCCAAGGAAATCGCTATTATCGGGTGAGCAAATATCCACCGACGCCGAGTTCGATCCAAAAAACAGATTCTCGTCTGGTAGCTTACAATTTAGATTTTCTCACGCAACCGGATTTGGCGGCGATCGCAGATAATCTTTCGGTGCGATTGAATGGTCAGCAGCGCTTTTTTATCCATCTGGAATATGTGATTCCGCCAGACTCGATCGATCGCGTGGAGGAATGGCAAGCACAACTGCGGGAACTTTGGCAAAAAGAGGTTATACCGCCGATTTTGTTAACTTATGAAAGTGCGGTATGGCAAACAACTTTGTCGGTGGTAGTTTATCCGATTTGCATTTATTATTATCAGAGAGGGCCGTATTTGTGTGGGTTTGGCGAAATTCCGCAAGACGAATCGGGAAAATTAGATTTTCGCAATTATCGGCTCGATCGCATTCAAAATTCGCTCCCTTTGAGTTGGGAAGATTCACAAGTTCCAGTGGCGCTGAAACGGCGATATCAAAGGAATACTCTGCCTACTCCCGATGATATCCAATTAGCGATCGCAGAGGTTTGGGGTTTTGATTACTATCAACCCGCACAACTGCTACTATTGAGGTTCGATCGCGAATGGGATAATCGCTACATCCGCAATACTATGCGCCATGCTACCTTTGCGCGAGTGGCATATCAGGAAGTAGAACGATTAATTCGGCAGAACTTAAAGGGAGAACAACAACAAAAGATCTTAAATATTTGGCGCAAGCGTTCTCCCCAAGATGCTTATTACCAAGCGCAATATCGCCAAGGCGATCCTAACGTAATGCAGCGCTTGCGTGCGTGGCGACCGAATGTAGAAATTCTCCTCCCTGTGGAATTACGAGAACAGGCGACGAGAGAAGTCGAACAAGAATGGAAAAATTATGAAGAATGAACAGTGTTTGACAATTTTAACTTCGCGTTTTCAGGAAGCGTTGGTATATGCGGCGCAACTTCATAACGACCAACAACGGAAGATCGCGGGTACTCCTTATATTGCCCATTTGTTGAGCGTGGCGGCATTGGTGTTGGAAGATGGGGGAGATGAAGATGAGGCAATTTCCGCTTTATTGCACGATGCGCTGGAAGACCGAGGGGGAGAAGTAACGAGAACGGAAATTTTGCAGCGATTTGGCGATCGCGTTTTCCATATTATAGAAGGTTGCACCGAGCCAGAACCGAGTTTATATCCAACTTGGAAAGAACACAAACAGCAATATCTCCAACAGTTACGGGATGCTTGTCCGCCAGTGCAGCGCGTGATGCTGGCGGATAAGTTGCACAATGCGCGGACTATTTTAGTTAATTTTAGGCGATCGGGCGAGGAAATTTGGCATTATTTCCGAGGCGGTAAGGAAGGGGTGTTATGGCTTTATCAAGAACAATTGCAGATTTACCGCCAGTTGAGTAGCAGTTGGATGGTGGCGGAATTGGAACGGGTGGTGAGAGAATTGCAGCAAGGAGCGATCGCAAGTTCGTAATCTTTCCGTCCCCATTTGGGGAATAAGCCGACACACCAGAACAAAGCTTTCATAAGCTACTGTCCTTTTTTCAGCAAGTGGTAGTAGCCGATCGTTGGTTTACTTAGCAATAAGCACTGTGTAACAGTTTTGAGGTTTTCGTCCCCTTGCGGGGAAGTATTGAAAACTGACTCAAGATTCAGCAATCATCGAGAGAGCGAGTTTCAATCCCCTTGCGGGGAATTTTTGGATTTTTGTTGTAACCCCGCCTGGGGTTCAAACCCCAGGCTGATAGCTCAAGTCTACTAAAGTAGACTGGTATTCTTTAACCAGTCGTCTAAAGACGACTTTTGCTATTAGCCAGCGATTTGAATCGCTGGCGGGCTTTATAAGCAGGTGCAAAATCCGAACTTGGCAACCAGTCTAGTCGGTTAATTGGAACGGGGGTCTTCCATAGGTGTGTCAAAATAGAGCAAAGAGTTTGGGTAGCATTACCTAAATTTACGAAAAAGTCCTTTACGGTGAAAACCTTGCACAATGGTATGATGACAATATCAACGAAGCTTTCGATAGGAATCGCCTGGTGTCTCGCTTGGGGCGAGCGACCCAAACCTCAGTTCGATCTCTCTGAGTTGCAGACAATTAGACAGGCTCTCAAAGAAGGAAAAAGTATTCCAGCTGCAATTCAACCATTTCTAGAACAAGCGCAAAAAATCGATAACCTGAAGTTTCCAGACACCGCCGAAAAACTACGTCAAACCTTTGAAGGCTTGCAACAGGAAAATCCTCAAGCGTGGAATACTCGTATTGGCTTAGTTTACGGGGGTGCTACCAAAATAAAAGGTTACGTTTTTGAAGCCGCTAAGCTGCAAGATATCCGGGGTGCTTCCGCACTACTCGATCGAATCAATCTTATCGACTTACCTGCTTTTTTCGGAAAACTGCCAGAGTCTCGCCGTTACACAGCACACTGCGAACAAGTGAAAGAGTGGTTAGATAACTGCTTTCCCGCTGATGCAGATAATCTCAAGCTTTCAGATGCTCTTATCCCACAACTGATAATCTATTCAACGGGTGGCAATATTCTGGCATTTTGTCCTGCTGCTTACGTCCACCATTTAGCGAATGCTATTGAACGGCGTTATACCGAACAAACTCTCACAGCTAACTCTTGTGCAGTGGGAGATACCTTTAAATTACTAGAACTGCGCTTTGGTTTGCTGCGCGATCCAATTGAAGAAATTCCCTGGTTAGAATGGTACAAACAAAAGTGCCACGAACCTTTAGTAGAAGCTTATTTCGGTCGCCCAGAATCGGAAGAAGATAAGGCAGAATTATTTGAAAATCGTAAAAGTTTTAATGAATTAGCAGGTAAATTAGCGGCACAATTTAACCACCGACGCAGCGGTAACGATTTACCCGGTTCGGAACGTCCCAGTCGTCGCCACCCACCAATGTTTGAAACTCATCCTTACTTGAAAAGGGATGAAGGCGATTGCCGTTCTGCTATTTTTCATGCTACTGAACTTCCCAACGAACCTTGGTTTTCGGAAGCATTAGCGCGTAAGCGAATAATAGGTCAAATCTCGAAAAAAGAACAAGAACGAGAATGGTACGAACGCACAAAACTTGAATGGCAAACCGGAGAAGTAGAAAGTTGGGTCAAAAAGTTTGAGCGGTTTTTACTCAGGCGAAAATATTACGCAGGTTTTAGCGATAGCGGAATTCAACAAGCGCGATCGCTAACAGAGATCGGCAATGCTAGCAATGGATTTGTTGCATACATTTATGCTGATGGAAACAATATGGGTGGCTACATCCAAAAGATTAAAACTCCAGCGGATTACGCTCAGTTTAGCGAAGATATTTTCGAGGCAACCGAAAGTTCAGTTTATGAAGCTCTCCAACACTTAAAACCTCATAAATTAAATGGTTTAAGTGGAAAAGAACATCAACACAGAAATGGTGCTGTCATTCATCCCTTTGAAATTATCACCATTGGCGGTGACGATGTATTGCTGATTGTAAGTAGTCGGACAAAAGTAATCGACACTGTATGAACTTTTGTTAAGGCACTTGCAGGAGTGCCTTCGCACAGCGTGCCG
>NZ_JACJUP010000627.1:0-4033 GCF_014748295.1 Planktothrix sp. FACHB-1355
GGGGGTCTAAATCTGGAACTGCGAGATTTGGGTAAGGTTTCCGGTAGCCTGCGAAATTTAGTCACCTTGGGGACTCTGATTACCCTAATGGGAGGCGGGATGGCGGCACACTGGTTGGGTGAGTTCCCTTGGCCGATCGCATTTCTTTATGCTTCTCTGGTAGTGGTAACCGGCCCCACCGTTGTCAGTCCCCTTCTCAAACACGTCAAAGTCGATCGACAAGTTGCTGCACTGCTGGAAGGAGAAGGCGTCCTCATCGATCCCGTCGGCGCAATTCTCGCAGTAGTCGTGCTGGACACGATTTTAAACGCACACGCCAATCCCTCGATCGCCATCAGCGGCTTATTTCTGCGCCTGGGTATTGGTGGTGCTATTGGTGCTGCTGGTGGCTGGCTACTCGGTTTTATTCTCAAACGCGGCAATTTCTTATCAGAAGATTTGAAAAATTTGGTTGTTTTAGCCGGCTTGTGGGGCTTGTTTGCATTAGCGCAATCAATCCGCAGCGAGTCGGGGCTAATGGCAACCGTAGTTGCGGGAATTGTCCTCAACGCTTCCTCTGTTCCAGAAGAACGCTTGTTGCGACGGTTTAAAGGTCAGCTGACCATTCTCAGCGTCTCGGTTTTATTCATCCTCCTTTCGGCAGATCTTTCACTTGACAGCGTGCTTGCCCTTGGTTGGGGCAGCTTATATACTGTCTTGGTACTGATGTTTGTGGTGCGTCCCCTGAGCATCAGCTTGTGTACCTTAAATAGCGACTTGAATTGGCGACAAAAACTATTTGTCAGCTGGATTGCTCCCAGAGGAATTGTCTCAGCTTCTGTTGCTTCTCTATTTTCAATTCTGTTAACCCAACGGGGAATAAATGGTGGAGATTCTATCAAAGCTCTTGTCTTCCTGACGATTATGATGACTGTGTTTCTGCAAGGGCTGACGGCTAGTTGGGTAGCGAGAGCGCTGCAAATCACCTCACAGGAAGCAACGGGGGTTGTCATCGTCGGTTGTAATTCTTTAAGTCGATTGATTGCCCATTTATTTCAAGATCGGGGTGAGTCAGTTGTACTGATCGATACCGATCCGGAAGCTTGCCGAATCGCAGAACAGCAAGGTCTGCGAGTTTTTTTGAGCAGTGGTCTCGATACCCGCGTTTTGGAAGAGGCGGGGCTGACATCGGTAGGAACTTTCTTAGCTATGACCAGCAATGGAGAGGTAAATTTAGTTTTAGCTCAACGAGCGGCGGAGGAATTCGCGCCACCCAGAGTTTTGGCAGTATTTCCTCGCGATCCGCAAGCCAGTACGGCTAACAATAAAGCTAAAGTGCAGCAAGCTTTTGTCTCCCATTTACACATTAAGACTTGGAACGAGTACCTGAGTGAAGGTAAAGTGAGATTGGGTGAAACAGCGCTCAAAGAAGATGGATTTGCGTTTCAGCAGGCACATCTTCAAGTGCTGATTAGTTCTGGAGATTTGATGCCATTGTTAATGGAAAGAGACGATCGCTTTTTGGTAGTTCCGGCTACAGAAGAATGGCAGGCGGGCGATCGCATTATTTATCTGTTGCACGACCCCAGACCTAACTTACTCAAACGTTTATCCGGCGCGAGTCCTTCTTCTCGTCTCAGTCTGGAAAAGTTACCTGAAGTTGAAGAAGTGCCAATTGCATCTCCTGCTTTGGAAGTGCCTTTGGAAAAAGCTTGAACGTGAAGAGGGAAAGTCAAAAGTCAAAAGTCAAAAGTTAAAAGTCAAAATATTAATTCCCCCACTCCCTTTTTATTGTGCAATTAGGAACTCTATACGGAATTAGCGTTGGCACGGGCGATCCAGAATTGATTACCCTCAAGGCACTGCGATTGCTTAAACAGTTGCCGGTAGTCGCTTTCCCCTTGGGGGTAGGAGGCAAACCGGGTATGGCTGAGCAGATTGTAGCTCAATGGCTGACGAGCGATCGCGTACAGTTGGCGTTGACTTTTCCCTACGTTCAGGATGAAGCTGTTCTCACTTCAGCATGGCAGCTAGCGGCAGAACAAGTCTGGCAATATCTTGAGAAAGGTATGGATGTGGCTTTTGCCTGCGAAGGTGATGTCAGTTTTTACAGCACTTTTACGTATTTAGCTCAAACTCTCCAACAGCTGCATCCGGAAGCGACAGTGGAAACTGTGCCGGGTGTTTGCTCGCCGATGGCAGCGGCGGCAATGTTAGGATTGCCTTTGACAGTTCGCGACCAACGGTTGGTTGTATTACCTGCCCTTTATCGGGTGGAAGAACTAGAAGCGGTTTTAGACGGGGCGGATGTGGTGGTTTTGCTGAAAGTAAGTTCGGTTTACGAACAAGTTTGGCAGGTGTTGCAGAGGCGTCAGCTACTCAGCAGCAGCTATGTTGTAGAACGGGCGACATTACCTGATATGAAGATATACAGGGATTTACGCGATCGCCCCGATCTCAAATTACCCTACTTTTCTTTGCTGATTGTTCAAGTCACTCGCTCGGATTAAAATTGCAGATTGTTTGTCAAAATTCAATTCTTCAATTAAAATCTCAAATCAAAAATTCCCATGTCGTACTCCTCAAGAGTTCCAACATCTTCGGAAAAAATATTTAATTTGCCGACTCTGTTGGCAACCGTAATTTCTCTGGGAGCGCACGGATTGCTTTGGGTCGTCGGGCCGGCATTATCCTCCTCCAATTTGGCACAATCCGATCCGCGACGAATTGTCGGATTTGTGCAGTTGACTCCAGATGAAATGAGTCGTCTGCCGGAATATTCTTTGCCACAACCGAAGTTGCCATCTTTGCCCGCAGCACCGCCGAAAAATCTGTTGCCGCCGTTGCCTCCTTTGCAATCTTATACTCCTTTGCCGCCGCCACCGAGCGTTCCGATTTACGAACCTCCTACTATTCCGTTGTCGCCACCGTCGGTGACTTCTTCCGAGCGACCATCTCAGAAGCCCAATATTTCTAGTCGCGAAGAAACAAAGCTAAACGAGCGATCGCCTGTTTCCGAGCCTGATATTAAAATAGAGTCGCGTCAAACTCCACAAGGAGCGATCGCACCAAACCCAACTCCTACTCCGGAAAGTGCTACCACCCCCAGACGCTCTACTACTGCAAGACGCACTGCGACTCCCGAATCGGCGAGAACGCCAGAATCAAGTATTACTCCACAACCGAGTCTGGGTCCCAAAGCTGCCATCACTCCCGAAGTAACTCTCACTCCACAGCCGAGTATCAGTCCAGAAACTCCTACCACTCCGCAAGCAACTCCCACTCCACAACCGACTAATACTCCTGAAGGTCAGAATATTACCAAAAATACGGAGACTGGCGTGCGACCTAATGACACTTTACCCGCTACGGTTTCCCCTTCTTTATTACCTTCTCCTTCGTCTCCTTCTGCGATCGAAACATTGCCCAAAAAAGGTGCCGAATCGGTCGCTCCCTCAAACCTACAAGCTCGTTTACCTAATTTCTATCCCAAGTCTGCTCCTACGCCGCCAAGTCAAGAGTATCTCGATTCGGTGACTAAGGCTCGCTATAACTACAATCCGGCTGGTACAACAGAGAATGAGGGACGGGAAAAGTATCAGAAGTGGTGGGCGGAGAAAGTCAGCCGATATACAAACAAAATTAATGGTGCCAGATCCCCAAAATCTCTCTCCATAAAGTCTCCTTATGAGGAGAAAGTACCTGATGTAGCCGAAGGTTGGGTACTGGTGTTGTTTGGCCCTGATGGCAAAATTGTGGGTCAGCCGGATTTGATTCGCAGTACTGGATACCCCGAAATGAATCAGAAAGCTTTAGAGGAAGTTAAGAAGATTTCGATCGAGCGAACTGGCAAATATGAAATTTACCAGTACATCATCAATGTTGAGCAAAACGATTTACCTTCTGGAGTAGGGGCTAAGGGCTAGGGCGTCGGGGCTAGGGAAGAGGGGAAAGGGGGAAAGGGGGGAAAGGGAAAAGGAAATAGGGAACAAATTTATTCTCCCACTCCCCCACTCCCCCACTCCCCCACTCCCGCACTCCCCTTCTTCCAGAC
>NZ_JACJUP010000628.1:0-3890 GCF_014748295.1 Planktothrix sp. FACHB-1355
GAAGGAGCTAGCTATCTGTTTCCCGATGCTTGGGAGGAGTATCTAAAACCAATTCCTCCCGAAGAAAGGCACGATATGATAACAGCTTACTACAAACGTTTGACCAGTGCAGATGCACAAGTGAGAATGGCAGCTGCTCGTGCTTGGTCAATTTGGGAAGGTAGCACAAGTACACTTCTGCAAGACCCAAATATAATGCAGAGATTTGGTGAGAGTACATTTGCGGAGGCGTTTGCCAGAATTGAGTGCCATTACTTTATTAATAAGGGATTTTTTGAAACGGAAGGGCAGTTACTTTTGAATGTCGATCGCATCCGCCACATTCCGGCAGTAATCGTTCAGGGACGCTACGATATCCCCTGTCCGATGGGAACAGCTTGGGAACTGCATAAAGCTTGGCCGGAAGCAGAATTTATCGTTATTCCCGATGCGGGACATTCGATGAGCGAAGCGGGAATTCGCAGCGCTTTGATTGCAGCGACCGACAAGTTTAGCAGTTTATAAAAAATTGCTACCGGACATGATATAAGGTCACCATATCCGAACTCGATCGAAAAATGCCCAGAGCAGATCTGCTCTGGGCTTTATGTGTTTGCGTGAGGAGTAAGATGTCTGTATCACCACCATATTGCTCGATCCATATGACGGTGTTGTGACGGATATATTTCAATTTTGTGTAAGTAGGTGCAGTTAAATAAAGTTTGAAAACTTATTTAAAGATCGGGCGTCCCGCCAGATGGAAGTTTATTTACACTTACCTACTTACACCGAACGAAGTTTACATTTCTGTAAAATTACTTACTTTCCGAAGGTCTAAACCTAAGAAAATAGCGGTAAGCAGAGAAAAAGTATCCATCCTGCTAACAGGAAAAAAGCCGATAAACCGAGCATAATCTCTAGAGACCATTGGATATTCAAGCTACCTAGAAGCGGAGTAGCAGAAATAAGCAACAGGACAATGAAAAGCAAAAATAGTAGAAGCATACTTTTTCCCTAAACGCTGCTGGAAAGCCTCTACACATTAGCATAGCTTAGATGACCGGACTTGCGCTTCACCTTAAGGGTGAGCAGTAGCAGTAATCGAGGTATAGTTAGCTAGCGACTTCCGCCCGATCGCGTCGGTACAGGTGGAGGCGGTTCTTTTTGCTTTTTTGCAAAAACATTGCTCGTCAAAAAACTCGACAAAATCTTAATGTTAGTTTTAAGTTCTGTGCTAATTCGTAAAGAACTATCACTTGGTAACCCTGTGGCGATCGCATCTGGAAAACTTGTTTGTGCATTCAAAGTATTGGAATTTACCGCTGGCGTCAATACGATCGTCACGACTGCGCTACTATTGGCTAAGGTAGATAAAAAATTGTTACTAAAAAAACTTAACCTCATTTTTAAACACCCAAAAAAGACAACCTGATATGTTTTAAATATTTCAGGCTGCTTTTGGTGATAGTTTAGATGTGTAGTCAAGACTCACGGCGATCGGCACTACCTTTGGTGCAATACACACCTGTGAAAGTGCCTACACGTTTGCTGCGCTTTGCCAGCGGATGAACTACAACTAGAAAATATGCCGACAATTTTCCCGTTCTGTGTATGAAGTTAGCGATCGCAAATCCAGCCGAATTCGCCAAAGCCTTTGCCAGTCTAACCGATAGACAGTATGAAGTATTGCAAAAAGTTCTGGCTGGCGAAAAAGATGCTTCCATCGCCGCCGAACTGCACATCACCAAAGATACAGTCAGAAAACATATTGAAAATATCTGCAAGGCGTTTGGTTTGAACGACCCAGAAGAACCCGGTTCCTCACACCGCGCCGAACTGATTTCTATAATTGCTAAATACAGACCGGATTTATTTAAAGAAAAGCATCAAAATATCAAAAATTCCACATCTGTCTTGCTCAGTTCCTATCGGGGAAACGACCCAGATATGATGCTGATGACTAAGTTAGATGCTGCCTTGAAAAAGAACGGCTACCAAGTTTTTTTGGCTACGGGCAGTTTGCGAATGGCTAGAAACGGGCTACAGCAAATCTATACAGCACTTAATAGTTGCGATTGCTTGCTGCTGCTATTGTCGCCGCTTTCGGCTTCCAGCGAAATGGTGACGGAAGAAGTGAGATTGGCGAAGACAAGGTACACTTCGACAGACGATCGCAAACCGATTATCGTCCCCATTTATATTAACTGTCCTTTCAGTTTGCTCAACCACGACTTGCGCGGTTATCTGCAAGGAATACCCCACTACGAATGGCGATCGCCCGACGATACAAACATCATTATTCAAACCGTTTTAAAGTTATTAGCATTAGGTGAAGAATCCGAACAGGGAAACTTTACCAATTATCGATCGCCAATTTTCAACTATCAATTTCCCACCCAACACGCAGCTACCCCGAATTATCCACCCCAACCAGTTGCAGAACCGGAATTACCCAGAGGACAAGTAGAACTTGCTTCTGCATTTTATGTGGAAAGAACGGGCATTGACGAGCGATGTTACGAAGCGATCGTCAAACCAGGCTCGTTAATTCGCATCAAAGCAGCGCGGCAAATGGGTAAAACCTCCCTAATGGCAAGAATTCTGCATCGTGCATC
Organism: Planktothrix sp. FACHB-1355; assembly: GCF_014748295.1. NCBI lineage: Bacteria > Bacillati > Cyanobacteriota > Cyanophyceae > Oscillatoriales > Microcoleaceae > Planktothrix > Planktothrix sp. FACHB-1355. The sequence goes on from NZ_JACJUP010000628.1 coordinate 2,595, forward strand.
CCAACAAGGCTACCGTACCGTACCTTTAAGCTTTCAATTAGCCGATAGTAAAATTTTCACAGATTTAGACCTTTTCTTGCGCTGGTTTTGTGCCAACGTTGCTCTACAATTAGATTTACCAGATCGGTTGACCGAGTATTGGAACAGCATTTTTGGCAGCAAAGTCGCCTGCAAATCTTACTTTGAACGCTATTTACTCACCCACGATACCAGCCCTTTAGCCTTGGGTTTAGATGAAGTTGATGTGATATTTAGATATCCCGAATTAGCCGCTGATTTTTTTGCATTATTGCGGGCATGGCACGAAGAAGCTAAAAATCGAGAAATCTGGAAAAAACTGCGTTTGGTAGTAGTTCATTCTACAGAAGTTTATGTGCCGATGGATATCAATCAATCTCCATTTAATGTGGGGTTACCGATAGAATTACCGGAATTTAACGCTCAACAGGTACGAGAACTTGCCTTCAGACACGGATTGCCTTGGAGTGTTTTTGAAGTTGAACAACTAATGGCAATGGTAGGCGGACATCCTTATTTAGTGCGGTTGGCTCTTTATCACATTGCTCGAAAAGAAATTGCGATCGAACAACTTCTCGAAACAGCACCCACCGACGCCGGACTTTACAGCGACCATTTGCGACGCCACTTGTGGCATTTAGAACAATATCCCGACTTAGCAGCCGCTCTCAAAAAAGTAGTCGATGCTGATGTTCCCGTACAATTAGAGTCTCTACAGGGATTTAAGCTGCACAGTATGGGGCTTGTCTATCTGCAAGGCAATCAAGTCACACCGCGCTGCAATTTATACCGTTATTATTTCCGAGTTCGCCTATCCTGAACGCCTCGCAAAAATAGACCGAGAAAAAGGGGTTTCAAGCCTCCGATTTGAAGGGCGATCGTTAAAAAATTTTTCCAAATTCTAAGCTTTGTCCGATCGTTGCTCAGCTCTTCCAAAATCCTGGCATTGGGAGACCTCTTGCACAATCCCTAAAACAAAAGACATAAATAGTAGTAGTCAGTCAAAAAAATCCTACTTTTGCAGGAAGTCCGATCGCAAGGTGCAGAATGAAAGCAGACCCGAACTTAGCTTATGATTACCAAGTTGGCGGTAGCTTGCCCCTGGATGCACCTACCTACGTCACCAGACAGGCGGACTTCGATTTCTACAAACACATGATGGCGGGAGAGTTCTGCTACGTCCTCAACTCGCGACAGATGGGCAAATCTAGCTTGCGGGTGCAGATGGTGCGACGCCTTGCAGCAAATGGTGTTGTTTGTGCTGTAGTTGACCTGACA
>NZ_JACJUP010000629.1:0-4027 GCF_014748295.1 Planktothrix sp. FACHB-1355
ACAGATAAGTATTTTGCTGCAATATTATTTGAAACTGATGATTTAACCAATAAGAAATCAGGGAAAATCACAAGCATTGACTTAGGTTTAAGTAACCTAGTTACTACGTTTGATGGAAAAGACTTTAATCAAGTCGAGCCAATTAAACCTACTAGAAAATATGCTAAAGGTTTAAAACGCAGACAACAAGCTTTATCTAAAAAGAAAAAAGGGTCTTTAAATCGTCTAAAACAAGTTAAAAGAGTAGCAAAAGTCCATGAAAAAATAGCTAACACTAGACTTGATTTCCTTCACAAACTCTCAAGAAAGTTAGTTGACGAAAACCAAGTCATTATAGCTGAGAACCTTTGTATTAAAGGATTAGCACGAACCAAGCTAGCGAAATCAGTATTAGATGCTGGTTGGGGAATGCTGCTTAATTTTATCAGTTATAAGCTAGATAGAGAGGGAGGAATATTTATTCAAGTTGACAGATTCTTTCCCAGTAGCAAACTTTGTAATAGTTGCCAAGTTAAGCACAATTCATTAAATCTCAGCATTCGTGAATGGGTTTGTCCTGAATGTAAAACTCACCATGATAGAGATGAAAATGCCACACAGAATTTATGGGAAGAAGGGATAAGAATACTGTTAACAAATACTGCGGGACACGCAGGAATTCAAGCTTGTGGAGAGAATGTAAGACTCGTTAACAATTGTGTTAAAAAGCAATTCTCATTGAAGCAAGAATCCCCCGTCACAGCGCCAGCTTGACGGGGGAGTGTCAAGGTAATCTCTACTGCTTATAACAAACCTGCAATTCCTACGGAGGCGGATGCCAAGCTCTCTCAAGAAAGTAGCCGCATTCTGGCATCTCTGATTAAGTTAACGCAACAGAAAAAACAACTCAAAGTGGTGGAAGAAGACGGGAGCGAGCAGACAGTTGAGATCCCGGCCACAGCATTTCATTTACTGGTGGATATTCTGTCACAAATGGCTCAAGGCAATGCAGTTACTCTCATCCCTATCCATGCAGAACTGACAACTCAGGAAGCAGCAAAGATTCTGAATGTTTCGCGTCCGTTTGTTGTCAAGTTAATTGAATCGGGTGAGTTACCCTGTCGCCGGGTAGGACGACATCGCCGCGTTTATTTTAAAGATGTAATGAAATACAAACAGCAAATTGATAGTCAACGAATGCAAGTTTTAGATGAACTGGTGGCTCAAGCTCAAGAGCTAAACATGGGCTATGAGTGATGTATGCTCTCATCAAACTTCACCGCTCTTTACGATTCCTGCGTTTTATATCCTGCACCTCTGCGAGATTTTCTGATGCAGTTGGCGCTGACGGATTTATTCAGTGCCAAATAGACTAAGCTAGGGGTTAGGGATTAGGGCGTCGGGGTTAGGGGTAGCTGGAATTAAGAATTTCCTAACTGCCTTGGCGGTTGTTATATATAGGTGAATAGGTGATATTTAGTGATGAATTTTATTAAACTCGGACAAGCTACAGAAGTGGAGGTTATTAACGCGATCGAATCCAATATGTGCGGGCATATCTCGTACTTCGCCCGCCATCTACCTGCAATGGCAGTTATCGATACACCGGAAATGTTACTGATCGATTCCAAATTGCGATCGGATACTTTCAATTTTGTCTGTCGGGTAAATTTTCCTGCATCAGAAGTAGTCGATCGCATCGATTTTGCGATCGACTACTTCCAGAAACGCAACCTTCCTGTCGCTTGGTGGATCGGTGCTAATTCTCAACCTCCTAACCTCACCAAACGTTTGGAAAAACACGGTATTAAACAAGTTGAAGAAGCGCCGGGAATGGCAATGGATTTAAGCGAATTCAATCAAAATTATACCTTGCCTCCAGGTTTAGAAATTCGTCGCGTCAAAAATCTTGAAGAAATTGAAGATTATGCAAATATAATCGCCAGTTGTTGGAATCCGCCAGATTTTTGCGTAATCGAATTTTATCGACAAGCAGCAGCGATCGCATTTCGTCCTGAAATTCCTGTGCAATTTTATATCGGATATTTAGGAAATGAAGCGATCGCCACAACTGAACTCTTCTTAGACGCAGGAGTGGCGGGTATTTACGGTGTCGTAACTCTGGCAAAATATCGCAAGCGCGGAATTGGAACGGCGATGACTTTAGCGGCGCTTTTCGATGCTAAAAAGCAAGGTTATCAAACTGCGACTTTACAAGCTTCTGAAGATGGCAAAAATATTTATGCAAGTCTGGGATTCAGACAATACTGCAATTTCTACGTCTATCAATAAAAATTATGAATGAAATACAGGCAATTATCGAGGCATTTACAGAAAGTCAAAACAACGGCAAAATGGCAGCACTTGCTACGGTAGTTAAAGTGCAAGGTTCCGCTTATCGTCGTCCGGGTGCGAGAATGCTAATTACCGAAGATGGTCACAAAATTGGCGCGATTAGTGGCGGATGTTTGGAAGATGATGTTTGCGATATTGCACAGGAAGTTATCGCTACTGGTAAACCTAATGTCGTTACTTATGATACTACCTCAGATGACGATATTTTCTGGGGTTTGGGGATGGGATGCAATGGAATTATTCAGGTATTAATCGAACCGATCGCTTGCGCTGCGCTTCGCGCAATCGAATCCCAATTTTTGACATTTATCGGCAATTGTTTGCGTCAGCGTTCGGTGGGTGCGATCGCAACTGTGTTTCACACATCAGACAATATTGCTACAAAAATTGGTTCGCGCATATGTGGCGATCGCACTGGGATTATCATCAATCAAATCGCAGATAAGTTTCTCGAACAAAAGGTAATTGCGGATGTAAAAGCAGCACTTGAAAATGAGCGATCGCAAATTCAATCCTACGAATGGAATAACAAAAAAGCAGAAGTTTTCATTGAAGTTATTAAACCTCCCATCTCGCTGCTAGTTTTTGGTGCGGGTGACGATGCTATTCCCGTTGTGCGTTTGGCAAAAGAGTTAGGTTGGTATGTCACGGTAATCGATCGCCGACCCGCTTATGCGACATCAAATCGCTTTCCTTTAGCAGATAAAATTGTAATTAGCAGCGCGGAAAATATCGCCGAATATCTAAGTTTAGATTGTTATACGGTTGCTGTGGTGATGACGCATAATTATTTGTGCGATCGCGATATTTTGCCTACTCTACTTTCCTCACCTTTACCTTACATCGGCATTCTCGGTTCTAGAAACCGCATCGAAAAATTATTTCATGATTTACGACAAGCAAACTTGGCGCTAGATTCAGAACAATTTGAACGCTTGTATGCACCCATCGGTCTCGATCTCGGTGCGGAAACGCCAGCAGAAATTGCCTTGGCAATTATAGCAGAAATTAAAGCTGTTTTGGCAAAGCGTTCTGGTGGCTTTTTACGCAACCGAAAAGCACCAATTCATGACGTGCGATCGAATGGATCTGGCAAACAGTACGATCTTTCCTGTCAATCCAAAATCCAAAATCTAAAATCCAAAATCCTATGACTGTTGGTATTATCATTCTTGCGGCGGGTGCTTCCACTCGCATGGGTACGCCCAAACAACTATTACCCTATGGCAAATCTACCTTATTATCTCATACAATAGAAGTTGCCCTTGCTTCCGGCTGTCATCCCATTATAGTTGTTCTCGGAGCTTATGCCACACAAATTCGATCGCACATTAATCAGTTGACGATCCGAATCGTAGAAAATCCCCAATGGTCAGAGGGAATGAGTTCATCAATTCGAGTAGGTATCCAAGCCTTAGATACTGTTACTGAAAAACCTGAAGCTGTAGTGTTGTGTTTGTGCGATCAACCTTTTATATCAACTCAAGTTATTAATCAATTGATTGAAGTTTATTTTCAAAAAAGTAAGCAAATAATTGCCTCAGAATATGCAGGAATTTTGGGCGTACCTGCTTTATTCGATCGCAGTTTTTTTCCTAATTTAATGAAGTTGAAAGGTGCTGAAGGAGCCAAAAAGATTATTCAAAATCACAGCGATCGAGTTCTCTCAGTTCCTTTTGCAGAGGGGATAGTT
>NZ_JACJUP010000063.1:0-12011 GCF_014748295.1 Planktothrix sp. FACHB-1355
CCCTACTCCCCCACTTCTCGGTTAAAGCGGAGCAGTTCCAGGCTACGATCGCCATACACCCCCTCTATCTGTTGAAGGCAACATTCGATCGCAAAATCGTTTAACTCTTCCGCTTCGATGCCGTACATATCCTGAAAAACGTCTGCCTGTACCCGACAAAAGCGCGGACGCTTAGCATAGATGCGACATTCGCGGTTAATCGGGTCAAAATTAATACACCATCCCCCTTCTCCCACCATACTCAGATATAGCTCCAATTCTTCTGGAGATAAATACTCGTCCAAGTCGGGACGGTCTGCCGGATCTAGATGACAGCACGCTCCACACTGCTTTACACAAAGCCAAGTTGCCATTGTTCAACACCTGCTCTCAAGTCTCTGCCAGTCTTGAGCTTAGCGATTTTTCTGCCGCCCCGCTGACTTCACTTTTGTTTATCTTTTTTTATAGTTTTGTGAATTTAATTAAAAAAGAGGTGCGATCGCCAGGTAATATAGATGGCGGATTTTCCAGTACAGTCATTCACTTGTTGGGTAAGTTTGGGAGGAAAAATGGATTTTCTATCTGGGATTCTTAGCCCTATCACCAGCCTCAACTGGGAAGTGATTGCCCAACTGGTTCTGCTGGCACTGATCGTGCTTGCCGGACCTGCGGTAATTGTGGTACTGGCTACTCGCGGCGGCGACCTGTAGAAAACGAAGCGAGTCCAAGGGCGGCGAAAAAGGAGAAGGGGGATAATTTCCCCCTCAAATTTTTCCTTTGGCGATTTCCAAAGCTGTATAAGCTGCATCAACTAAGTGAGAATAAAAAGGTTGGGAAATATCGACCTCTTTGGCTTCTTCCCGGCTATTTCCAAGCAAGCCTGTAGTTTGTCCGATTTCGATCGCCAAAACTTTTCCTTCTGCATTGCGAATTCTTAATTCGTGGGAAGCATCTTTGGCAAAGAAGCCGCAGGTGTAACGTCGCTCTTTGTAGTAAAATTCTGCTTTGAGAGGAAGAGTAAGCGATCGATCGATCGGCACTACGGAAGGTCGCACTCCCACTAATTCCAGTTCAACAGTTTTGTTACCGTTAAAGTTATTTTCCCGCAGTCGGTAGGCGATATCCACTGGGGACGGTAAGGGCAAGTAATCCCCCCATCGCCAAGCGATCGCTTTAATTGTCAAAGACGAACTTTCTTGCGCGAGCGTTAGTTTAACGTGACCTTTGCCGACGATTTGTTGTTCGACAACTCGCACGTTGGGTGAAAAGAAAATAGGTGCGGAGTTTTCGATGCCGCAGGGATGCAGCGCGTCAATTTGCTGGTATAATTCGTAATCTATTCGAGCCAGATCGGTTTTGACATCGATCTTCAGCAGCGGTTTGAGGTGTTCTGGTTGCAGACATTTGTGAGCAAAGATACTGAGACGCGATCGCAATTGGGCTAAATTTTTTGCTGGCAGAGAAAATCCCCCCGCTGCCTTGTGTCCGCCAAACTTTCCTAACAAATCCTCACAGAACAACAAAGCTTCAAATACGTGAAATTCCGGGATTCCCCGCGCCGAACCGCGAATGTGTTCATCTTCTTCGTAAGTACCGATAAACACTGGCACGCCGTAGCGTTCCACCAAGCGAGAAGCTACAATACCGATAACGCCGTGATGCCAGTTAGGTTGAACAACAACTAAAACCCGCTCTTGCTGCAAATCAATTTGACTTTGTTCGCACCAAGCAATTGCTTCCTGTTCGATTTGTTCGCACAATTCTTGACGATGCTTGTTAATTTGTTCGCATTGCATCGCTCTTTCTAGTGCTACCCCCATGTCATCTGTAGTTAGCAATTCAATCACAATTTGGGGGTCGGCAATTCGACCCACCGCATTAATGCGGGGGCCGAGTCTAAAGCCAATATCTTCCGGCTTTAAAGATTTTTGATTTTGGATTTTGGATTTTGGATTAAGTGATTGATAATTGCTAATTGCTGAAGTGGAGTTCTCCCCATTGACTCCGCTTTCCTGCACTCCTGACATTTGAATTAATGCTTGGACTCCGGCTAGCTGAGATTCGGGTAGCATTTGCAAACCGCGTTTTACCCAGCGGCGGTTGACACCGGTTAGAGGTGCCAAATCAGCGATCGTACCTAGTGTAAATAATTCCAGCATCGGCTTTACTAAGCCTTTCGCTTTGCCTAGCTGTTGCGCTAGAGAAACTGCCAAAATATAAGCAACGCCAACTCCAGCCAGACTGCGATATGGTGAGGATTCTGGAATCAATTTGGGATTGAGAATGGCGTCAGCAGGTGGTAGCTGTGGCGGAATGTCGTGGTGATCGGTAACGATAACTTTTATACCCAACTGCCGCGCTCGATCGATCGGATCGTAAGCTGAAATACCGTTATCTACCGTTAAAATTAGCTTGACATCTTCTGTGTAAAATTCTTCTACAATGCGTTTATTTATACCATAACCTTCGCTCATCCGACTGGGAATGGCATAGTCAACCAAAGCACCTAACCAGCGCAGGCTACGCAGCAGCAAAGCGGTGCTAGTCATACCATCAGCATCGTAGTCGCCGCAAATAGCAATTTTTTCTTGATTTTTTATTGCTTTTTGCAATAATTCCAGACTCATCGCCAAATCGGGAAATTCTTCGATTGGCGAAGGCAAAAGTTGAGATTCCGGATCTAAAAATGCTTGTACTTCTGCCGCCGTCTCGATGCCTCGGTTAAGCAATACCTGCGCCAACAATGGGGACAGGTTATTTGCCATCGCTAGTTTTTCGGCTTTTTCTGGCAATTCTGGATAAATATGCCATCGCTGGTTTGGCAATCGTTTATTGTGCATTAGAAAACCAAAACATTACCGGGAATTTCCGTATCGTAGATAGCGCGATCGTCATCATAGTAGCTGCTGGGGTACAAATCTAAGTTGACGGTTTGAGAATTCGGCTTCACAATCTTGCCTTGCAATCCGATTTTTTGTTGATTTGTCCAGTACAGGACAGAAAGACCGTGTTCGTTATTTCTGAGTTTGAATTTAAATCTGCGCCTTTCTTTTGGTTTTATAGTAATTTGGTCGGTGTAGGACGGTATTTCGATTTGAACTGTCTCCGATGTTTGATTTCTTACCTGTAAACTAATCGGCATTTCTGGCTTTAGCGCTTTTCCCGTCTTCAAAAATTTCGGGCCTGCGATCGCTGTACTAAATATTACAACAGGAGTAGCGAACAGAGCAGTTGCTAACAACAGAAAGCGTGGAAGTTTAGGCATAACAGTTGCTACCAAAATTTGGTTTCAAATTTAATACCAACAAGCCATAGTATATAGAAAGTACAGTTTTTTTGATGATTCTGACCAAAAATTTACCTTTTTTTAAAATACAGTAACGCGACCGTCGTTGAGAATGTAGATAGAGCGATCGCCTGGAGGACGACCGCCAGGACGCAACTCGATCCGCAGCGTGTCCTCATCCGGCTTGGAAAGTCTCGTCACCAACGACAGACCCGTCGCATCCCAAAACACCACCGACAAATTCGGTTCCGTTCCCGTCCACCTTTGAAATCTGACCTCCTGTCCCGGTCGCAGGGGAAATGCGTCCGTATCCTGCACCTTTTCCAAAAGCACAATGCTGCTTGTACGGTTGACAACCTGTATATTTACCCGCTGTCCGGGTATAAACCCAAGTGGCGGCGGCGGACACTTGGAAGCGCAAGTACCTGCCAGTGTTAGCTGAGGATGTTCTGCGTAGTTTAGGAAGACCCCAGTTACCACTAGCACCGCCGATAGAAGTTTAGAAATAGAACAAGGCATCGGGACTTCAGGTTAATTTTTCAATGTATAATATAGTTTGAATTATAGCTAGCATATTATTTAATGAATGTAAAAAAATCGGAATGTAAATAGAACCAGTTTTCAGGCGAGCTATTCCAAGTAAAAGACCTAAAAACAAAAGACTAACTATAAAGTATAAATCATATTGTAAATGTATTATTGCCCAAATTAATGCTGTTATTGATATTGCTCCTGTAGCACCCAACTTTGAAGATTTTATTCCCGCAAATAGGAATCCTCTAAATAAAAGCTCTTCAAATAAGGGGCCTATTAACACAAGGGCTAGATAAAAAGCTGGCAAAAAAGAAGCCGTTTTGTATGCCTTTTCCATAAATTCTGGAAATTGAGGCTTATAAAGATACGAAGAAATATAAGATATGGCTAAGTAACCGCTATAAAAAAGCAGCCATATAAAAGCTTCTTTTTTTGTGAATTTTTGCAACCCAAGGTAATTTTCTATTGTTATGTTTTTACGAATTTTGACAAATAAAACTATTAAGCCAATACCCGCAAGAGATGAAATTATCGTGGTTAGCGATAATAAGTTTCCATTGTAAACTAATTCTTTGGCGAAATCTTCATAATTTATCGGAGGGTTTTGGAACATTACGAATATCAGAAAAGCAACAGTCAGTACAATTTGAATAAAAAATACTACTGATAAAACAATACCTGAAAAGCCAATGGTTACCCATAATCCCCAAGGAGTAGGTTTTTTGTCATTGGTTGCTGTAACTTCACTCATAGTGATATTTTTGGATAAAATTTAAATGAAGATGTGAGATTCAAGAACATATCAACTCTTCCAACTGATAAGAGTCTACTAGACTAGCACATCACAATTCACTGCAACTACATTCTGGCGATTTGTTACATCGAAATGTTTTTCTTTCTTATTACATATAGTCTTAATGTTTTTTCGGCTTTATTACCATCTTCTACGATAGCAACAGGTAGATTTAGTAAGTTTGTCATTTTTCTTTTCATAATCGATATTATTTTTTTTATGGTTGCACTAGGGTTTTACAATTTTAGCACACTAAGTACGGCAGAACAAAAAATTTTACACTTGCTCTTCTGTCAAGAAGTGATATTAGCGAGTATGTTCTGCGTACCCCAGCAGAAGAGGAACTGCCATTAGGACGGTAGGGAATAGCGATTTCTTCTTTCTTGCAACCATAACTGTAAATCAAATCCAGTAATCTCAAGAAGATATGCGTAACTATCGTTACCCGACATTATCCTCCATCCACTACTAGCACAAGTGTTTATAGCCTGACGCAAACTATCATTGCGAAGTATTAGCAAGACTGGTCTAAACTCCAGTCTCTAGGTATGCGTTCAGTTCCTATTTCCTTTGAGTATAAATCCAATCGCTCGCGATCGCTCTCCACCATTCCCAGCCAATGTAGTTCAAATTTAGCCGCCCAAACATAATCTATGGCATTAATATAAGGTGGAGAAGTTACAATAGCATCGCACAACCAGTCGCCTGACAAATTTCGCGCATCCGCGAAAGGTAACTCTTCCACATTGTTAATCGATTTTTCCAAAAATGGATGCCATTCAGCTATTGCTTCAACTGCTTTTTCCACATATTGTAAAAAATATCTAAAAACATCCGATCGCGAACGTTTCGGTATCTCTTCAAAACGAGAACGTTTAGCTGCTAGCAGCATTCCATCGTTCATATTTGATGTTTTTCTTACGGTTGACGCAAAGGCCAACCAAAGTATAGGTTGAATTGTGATTTTTGTCGCCTCTATATGCTCTCGAATAATTTCCAGTCCTTCTTGAACTTGTTGTTGAAACCAGAAATCTTTATTGGCAAAGTGAACTGTGTTTGGTGCATATTTCTGATTTTCGGCAGTTTGAATAATTGCTGATGCTGACTGCAAAACTTCGCTAGGTGAAGCAAAAGTGGTTTTGACGCGACAAATAAGACGGCTGAGAGGGTGATAGTCTAGCCAATATACAGATGCTCCATACTTCAGGCTCTCAATTATTGTCGTACCAGATCCAGCGAAAGGGTCTAGTACAGTAAATGGTTTACGCGCATATTTATGTAAAAACCAACGTGGAATTTCAGGAATTGATTTAGCGGGTTGAAAGCCAAGTGAATAAATCTTCAAAGCAGGTTTTCTAGCTACAGAAATAAACACTCCTTCATCTAGGTCTGCTGGAATATCTCCTTCAATATGTAGATATGCAGTTTGTTGATTTTGTACGGCAACTATCATAGGTGTTTGTTAGAAGAGTCTAGAATCAAGCGTTTGGTGCAATTAAGAATGTCCTAACTGACTTTTCATCAGTTGCTATATTATTTACTGACAAACTTAATTTATTACCATTTGTTAGAGCTATTTCCCAGAATAGCTAAAGCAAACGCAACTGACCGTCGGCATTTACCATCGGCATTCGATTAGCTTCCTCCATCTCAGATCCATCTAACCAGGCTTCTGTCTCGTCAGCAAGCAAACTTTGCGCCGCCTCCATCATTTCACTCGCAATATCTTTGAGGTCATCTCGGTTATCTAAATAAGTTTTCAGCGCTGATAAGGGGTCGATGCTAGCGCTAGAACCGAGTTCGGGTAGGCGAGGTCGTGCCAACTGACTGAGTAATTCTGGTTGAATAGTATAGGTGTGGGCGCTACTTAAAGCTGTGTGGAGAGAAGCGGTATCGATTTGGTCTAGTTGTTCGGAACGCAGTTTGTAAATTAGTCGCACTACTGCATCTTCAATATTCTTTTTTGCAATTGCTTTGAGTATGGCAGCTTGTGGGTCGTCTGATTTGGAAACATCTACTTCGATCGTACAAAACGATCGCACCGGTAGAGGACAAAATTCCCACTGAGCATTGCCTTTTTCCAGATGAATCAGCACATAGCCTTTGTCTTCTTTTTCTTCGCTGAAATCTACGCGCTCAATGCTACCTGGATAAACAACTGGCGGGTCGTTAGCGGAGTTGAGATTTTGGTGTTTGTGGACGTGACCCAAAGCCACATAATCAAAACAGGGTCGCGTCAGTAAAGATAGAGGAATTGTAAAACCTTTCCCAACTGCTAGGTAACGTTCTGCTCCCAAGATAGCGCGATCGACCATAATGTGAGCCAGCAGGACAGTCGGTATTTCCGGGTCTAAGCGGCGAATTTCTCCTTCTAGCGCCGGTTCCAAGCGCTTAATCAGTAAATCGTTGACTTCCGCCAGGGAGAGTCCTTCTGTTTCCGGACGAGTCAGCAGTCCCGAACGAGTTAACCACGGAAGAGTAATAACTTGAACAAAACCATTGCGCGTTTGGATGCGGTGCGTTTCTATTTTATCGCCCACCTCAAATCCAGGTACTCCCAAAGTGCGATAAATGCCCAAACTTGCACCCCCCTGACCTTGGGAATGCTGGTCGTGATTTCCCACCAGCATTACTGTGGGGATTTGGGCATCTGCCAAACGGCGGAATTGACTGGCAAAAGCTTGCTTAACATAGGGTGGCGGTGTAGCGTCGGGAAAAGCATCGCCACCGAATATAACTAAATCTACTGGTTCGGAAATTGCTCGATCGATACACCGACCCAGCGTGTTAACAAAATCTTCCAGCCGCGTATTCAAACCTGTTTGTGGGTTAATTCGTCCGTGGGGAAACCCACTTCCCATGTGGATATCGGACAGATGAAGGACTTGGATTGTTTTATTCATTTGTCAAATTTCCGATTTCAGATTTAAAATTGCATATTTATTGAAATTTTAAATCTGAAATCTAAAATTTGAAATTGACCGATTGCCAATCAGCAAATTAAATATGAATTCCGCACTCTGTCTTACCGGTTCCCCGCCAGCGACCGGCGCGTTCGTCTTCGCCTGGGGCTACTTGTGTGGTGATGGGTTCGTCGCCAATGCTGGGATAACCTTGGTCGTGTAGGGGATTGTAGATTACGTTATGCTCGGACACGTAACCCCAGCTTTCTTTGCGCGTCCAGGCTGCGATCGGATTTACCTTGATGCGGTGTTTGATATCTTTTTCAAATATGGGCATATCGGCGCGAGTTACAGCTTGGTCGCGGCGACGACCGGTAATCCACGCCACAGCGCCTAATTCTGACAAACCGCGTTGCAGGGGTTCGATTTTGGTGACGTAGTGGAATTTTTGAATGTCTCTGTCCCAAAGCGCATCGCCGTAAGCGGCTGCAAAAGCTTCGCGGGAGTTGATTTCGGGAACTTTGTAAACCTGGAGATCTAAATTGTAGAGTTTGGCAGCTTTTGCTACTAGCTCCAGAGTTTGGGGAAAATGGTGCAGGGTATCCAGAAACATCACCGGTACGGCCTTTTTGGGCTTGAGTTCGCGGTAGAGAATATCGGTGATTACTAAGTCATCCACGTTAAAAGCACTGGTTTGCACCAGTTTGGTGGGGATATTCGCTACGCACCAAGCCAGGATTTCTCTGGGATGAGCGGATTCAAACCGCTGATTGAGTTCGTCCAGGTCAAGGTTGTCAATTTGTACCGGTGTTTCTAGAGAATAAACCATGCTTCCGTCCGACTTTGCTTTCCTTAACGTCTTCTAAATTTATTGTACCCTGATATGCACGTAATCCGATCGGGTATTGTGCTTTATTATATAACGATCGAATTCACGTGATGCAATTTTAAATGAGTATTATTGCTCAGGGCTTTTCTGGAGTTTATCATATCTGCGGCAAAAATATAAAAAAAACATAAAAATGCCGCCTGGAGGGAGCGGGGGAGTGGGAGATCGATCCCGCCGTTTTTTCAAAAAAAAGCTCAAGCACTTATGCCTGAGCCTTCTCTGCTTAAATTTATTAACGGAGACTGATGAATCTCAACACTGCGAATCTCAACACACTGAGAAGTGGCAAGTCGTTAAAGTTTAGTACCGACGAGAGAAGCTGTTGTTGCTCCGACCGCGACCGCCACCACCAGAGGGACCGCGCTCTTCGCGGGGCTTGGCCTTGTTGACTTTCATGTCGCGGCCCATCCACTCAGCACCATCAAGGGCTTCGATCGCTGCTGCTTCTTCTGCTTCGCTGTTCATTTCCACAAAAGCAAAGCCGCGCAGACGACCTGTTTCCCGGTCGGTCGGTAACTGAACGCGCTTTACAGAACCATATTCTGCAAAAACAGCGCTCAGGTCTTCTTGGGTAACTTGGTAGGAAAGGTTACCTACGTAAATGGACATAGATTATCTCCAAAATCTAAGAGGTGCAGAGGTTGAGATTTCGGAGAGAAGCCTGTCAATACCAAAAGGGAAATGCCCATCAATACTAAAAACAAACGCCACAACCGAATCTTATTACTCAGTGAATATGGTAACACAGCCTTGCGAAATTAGTACAGGAAGAAAATTATTGTTATAAAACGCAACATAGCAAGCTAATCCCGATCTCGGAATGCAGAACAAGCAACTTCTCGATCTGCTCCTAGCAAAGGAATATATAGTTATGTGAACCCTCAGATCGGGGGTGCTACCCAGAACAGCTAAGCCGCCTTAGTTTAAAAATAGCTGATGTCGGCAGCAAGAAGCGATCGAATCAAGCAAATGCGATTAATTTTGTACGGCAAGCCCGGTTGTCACTTGTGCGAAGGCTTGCAAGAAAAGCTCGAACAAGTGGAAAATCTCAAATTCGATCTAGAGGTACGGGACATCACCACTCGTGAAGATTGGTTTGAAGCCTTTCAATACGAAATTCCCGTCCTGTTCCGAGTGCGAGAAGAGCGTAATGGCGTAGAAGAACCAATACCCCGCCCTTCGCCTCGCGCTACGGTGCGGCAGTTGGAGCAAATGTTACAGAAATATTTTGTGAATAATGATTCAGAATAACCGCAATAGGGATATGTGAGGAGTTGATGACATGAAGCTGCGAGAAATATTGGCAAAAGTTTCCAATATTGTGGAGTTGCCCCATGAGTCGGCCCTAGATGTGGAAGTAACTGGGTTGACGACCAATTCCCACGCCTGCAAACCTGGAGATTTGTTTATCGGAATGCCCGGAACGCGGGTAGACGGTGGGGATTTTTGGCCCAGCGCGATCGCCTCCGGTGCGGTAGCTGCCTTGGTTTCTGCTCACGCCGCCCAAAAAGGAGCGGGAGAGCGGGGGAGCGGGGGAGCGGGGGAGAAACCCCTTGTTATTCCGGCAAATGACATGGTGAAAGCTTGTGCGGAAGTGGCGCTAGCTTTTTATGGCTATCCCGGACAACAGCTAGAACTGATTGGGGTAACCGGTACTAACGGGAAAACTACTACAACTCACTTAATTGAATTTTTTCTCAATCAAGCAAAGCAAGCTACAGGTTTAATTGGCACGCTCTATGCTCGTTGGCCCGGTTTTGAGCAAACTGCTACCCATACGACGCCTTTCTCCGTAGAATTGCAACATCAACTCGCTCAAGCTGTAGCTGCTGGCTGCCAGAAGCTGGTTATGGAAGTCAGTTCTCACGCTCTGGCGCAGGGACGGGTAATGGGTTGTCCGTTTGAAGTAGCTGTTTTTACCAACCTGACTCAAGATCACTTGGACTTCCATAAAGATATGGAAGATTACTTCAGTGCCAAAGCACTGCTGTTTAATTCCGATTATCTGAAAGGGCGGGCGATCGTTAATTTAGACGATCCTTATGGAGAGCGGTTAATTTCTCAGTTAAACCGGGATCGAGTTTGGAGTTACAGCGTAAACAACTCCAAAGCAGATCTGTGGACGAGCGACCTGAGCTACGAGCCAACTGGTGTGAGCGGCAAACTGCACACGCCCAAGGGTGAAGTTGCTTTTCGATCGCCCTTAGTAGGTCAGTATAATTTAGCGAATTTGCTGGCCGCAGTGGGAACGGTTTTGCATCTGGGTTTCGATTTGTCTGCAATTGTAGACAAAATTCCTGAATTTCCGGGTGTGCCCGGACGGATGGAGCGGGTACAAATCAATCCCAACCAGGATATCAGTGCGATCGTCGATTACGCCCACACCCCGGATAGCTTGGAGAATTTACTGAAAGCAGCGCGACCTTTTATACCGGGTCAGATGATTTGCGTATTTGGTTGCGGAGGCGATCGCGATCGCACCAAGCGTCCTAAAATGGGTGGGATTGCCGCTCAATTAGCTGATAAAGTCGTTGTTACCTCGGATAACCCGCGTACTGAAGATGCCCAGAAAATTCTGCAAGATATCCTCGCTGGTATTCCAGAGTCAGTCAATCCGACAGTGATATGCGATCGGGCTGTCGCAATTCGCACTGCTATTCTGGAAGCCCAACCCGGAGATGGAGTTTTAATCGCTGGTAAAGGTCACGAAGATTACCAAATTCTCGGTACGGAGAAAATTCATTTTGACGATCGCGAACAAGCGCGATCGGCTTTATCCGAGCGTTTGTCAGCAACAGTCTAAAATAATTATGAGTTATGAGTTTTGAATGTAAAAAATTAACTCATAACTCATAACTCACATTTCAAATTTAGTTCATTACCAACCGTTGTCTTTCTTGCAGTGCCACCTTGCTCAGTCCGGCTTGCTCCAACAGCGACATAAAATCAGCACTGATAGACGGATCTTTTGGGTTAGCTGTGTAGCTGCTAGCTAAATCTTCTAAGGCGTTGTACCAAATGCCTGCTTGAGCGTAAACTCTGGCTTGTTCTCTGAGCGTCTGAGCAGAAGAGTCTCCTGTTTGTACTGCTGCCAATTTTTGAGTTAGATCCGCACTGGGAGAGACGCGCTCGATCCAGCTTTGCACAAATACATTATTAGAAGGGCGATTAGAATCGCAGATTAGAGACACCGACCACCGATATTTTTTACCTGCTTGCAGTTCGGGCAATTCCTTGGGTAGCTGCACCTGCATAATGCCGCTTTTTTCCACCGACATCTGCTGTATGTATAGCGGTTTCGATACTCCCGGTTCGACTAAGGAAAACTGTACCGGTACCGATGTTTTATCTGAGACGTACCATAGAAATGTGGGATGACCGGAGACAGTTTGTCCGTTATGATCGTTAGGAACCAGCAGAGCCACGCCGATCGGTACAGACTGAGTACATCCCCGCGAGCCAGCTCCTACAGTAGTTTTGGGTGTTCCCCGACTGGGGGGATTGTATTGGAACGGAGCATTAGCCCAAGCGATCGAGCTAAAACTCGAACTTAGCGTTGTATTCCGCAACGCCCGATCTACACTCACGTTCGACAAGCCTATCATCGATATGGCAACGATAGAGGCC
>NZ_JACJUP010000630.1:0-3951 GCF_014748295.1 Planktothrix sp. FACHB-1355
ATAATTTAAGATAAAAACTGATAGCCGATCGCACTCCACTCAATTGATATGACTATTCCAAACTGGATCACTTTCTCGCGCCTGCTGGGATTGCCGTTTCTCCTTTACGGATTGCACAACCCCACAGAGTTAAGTCGGTGGATATGTTTGGCAATTTTTATCGTAGCAGCAAGTACCGATTGGTTAGATGGCTATTTGGCGCGTAAACTCAACCAAATCAGCGATTTAGGCAAGTTTCTCGATCCTTTAGTCGATAAATTCCTAGTCCTTGGCCCATTATTGGCTTTAGTTGAGTTGGGACAAGTGCCTGCATGGGGCGTTTTTCTGATTTTAGCGCGGGAGTTGGCGATCGCAGGTTGGCGCGTCAATCAAACTTCTATTTCCGGTGCAAACATCTGGGGTAAATTGAAAACAGTAAGTCAAATCATCGCCATTTCGTTGTTAATTGCACCTTTACCAGCAGTTTGGCAAATTCCTTCTCTCATTGCTTTCTGGATTTCTGTTGCTTTCACTTTAATTTCCGGTGCTATCTATTTGTTGCCGCCAACTCTTACCAAGGAAAATGCTTAATTGACAACTAGAAACCCGGTTTCTTGAAGAAACCGGGTTTCTTTTTACCCTTGTTGCACCATCCAAACTAAAAAATAAGCCATATTTATCCTCTCATTAAGAGTAAGGTAAGCATTGCCCACCTTACCCTAACAATTAACTTTGCACTGCTTTCAAAATCTCATCATCTACAGAAAAATCAGCTTCAGCTTTATCTCTTCCAGACGCGAGAAAATCATTTTGAAATGAATCTTTCAAACCAGAAACTAAGTCATATTCCGGTTTCCAATTCAATTCGGTCATCGCTTTATTAACTGATGCGAAGAAGTGCTGCACGCGCAATGGAAAACCTTTACGTTTGCCGAAATCAAACTTTTTCGGGTCGTAATGCACTATCTGCAACTCATCCGGTGATTTACCCGCCGCTATTGCACAGGCGCGTGCAAGTCCATCGAAAGTAACGAAGCGTTCTCCCGAAATATTATATATCTGTGCGATCGCTTTCTCATTCCCCAACACCGCCGCCATCGCGTTCGCCAAGTCTTTGCAGTGACCGAGTTGGGTGATGTGTAATCCGTTACCCGGTACGGGGATGGGTCGATCGCGCACGATGCGATCGAAAAACCACGCTTCCACATCATTATAATTCTGCGGGCCGTAAATATAGGTTGGACGAATCGAAGTAAAAGGCAATCCTTGTTCGATTAAATACGCCTCTGTTTCGTGCTTACCTTTGTGACGACTTTTCGGATCGATCGCATCCCCTTCAATGTGCGGTAATTGGTCTGTTTTGAGATAAACTCCCGCCGAACTCATATAAACAAAATGTTTTACCCGACCTTTAAAAATCTCCGCCAAAGGTTGAGTATCGCTTAATTCGCGACCGTTGTTATCAAAGATGGCATCAAAGTTTTCCGAAGCTAGCTTTTCCTTTATTTGGGAAGCGTCAGTACGATCGCCATGAATTTGTTGGATACCTTCAACTGGCGCTGGCTTCTTACCCCGATTGAATAATACAACTTCGTGACCTTGTTCTACTAAAATTTTAGTCAGATAAACTCCGATAAACCGGGTGCCACCCATGATTAATATTCGCATTTTTCCTCATTGCCAACAGTTAACTATCCGATCTTACTTCAGATGTACTTTGATTTTTCAATAAAGGAGAATTTTCTGGTAATTTCCAAGAACGTCCTGCTACATGAACAGAACCATCAATTATTTTTACTCCGCCAAGCTCTCGTCCTAAAGTAATTAATTCTGTTCGTTCTTCATCTGTTAAGTAATCATTACCGTGCAAACTACCTGACGGACGGCTAGGATCTCCCCCTGCATCTAAATAGCGTTGGCGTCCTACCGCGAACAGTTCTTTGAATCTTTCATACTTTTGTTTCTGCACTTGAATAGATTCTGTCATAGTTATGACTCCGGTTCGATGGGTATAATTTCGCCATTTTGCAGTAGCCGCGAGATCGGCAATACAGGACTTGGTGTTTCAATGTACCAAGTTCCAGTTTCTATATCATAGAATGTATAGCCTAGTAAATCTAAAGTTTCTAGGGCGTTCAGAATTAGGTATTGTTCTTCGGTTGGTTCCACAGGTTGTTAGTACTGTTACTTTAGTTATTTTACACCCTTAGCTGAGTTACCGCGATTTTACCAGAAAAGCAGACATCCACATCGCTGCCGGGAGTTCGCTGACGCTTTGCATACTCGCCGTGATAGTAATATTCATCACCTTCAATGCGGTAATTCACAGGTAAAGGTTGCCTACAAGGTTGGCAAAATACCACTTCTGGATCTGGTTCTCCCGGTAAAAGATGGGGTAAATTAACATTCCAGAAACTACCGGGTGCGATCGGTTTTTTGAACAAATCATCTAATACTTTCGCCGTCCATCTAGCAGCAGTATCCCAATCAACATTTAAGTTGCGTTTGCGATAGTGAGAAACAGCAATTCCGGGAATTCCGTGCATAGCTGCTTCGCGCACAGCAGCCACAGTACCGGAAATATAAACATCAACACCCATATTGCCACCAGCATTGATGCCCGAAAGTACCCATTTGACATTTTGACAAAGATGTGTAAGTGCTAGTCGCGTGCAATCAGCCGGAGTACCACCAACAGCATATTCGGTTTGCGATCGACGATGTACGTGAATAGCGCTAGTAGTAGTAACTTGATGACCGCAACCCGATAAAGGGGCTTTCGGTGCGACAATTATGGCGTTACCGTTGACAGCTTTTTGCAATGCGCGGATACCTGGGGCGTCGATACCATCGTCGTTGGTTATAATCAAAGTCATGTTTTGTACCAGTAAAATATGAAACGATTAACTGTGTTTAAGAAATTAGTAACAGCTGCTACAGTAAGTTTGACATTAACTGCTTGTCCTCCACCACGTTCCCCCGAAAATCCAGTCGAGTTTAGTGGTAAGGATAGCAAGGGCAATACTGCTGATTTTATTATGGCTGTTAGCCCGAATGACACTAGCACTAAGTTAAGTTCTGCGAAATTATCGAAACAATTTCAGAGCGATCCAGCTATACAGAATATGTTGGAAAAGGCAAATAAGATCGTTTTTGTTGGGGCAGAAGGTTGCGATGGGTCGAGGAACGATGAAGATAATGCAGGACAGATAAGACGTTCGCTTACAAAACAACTTTCAAGATCGATTAATCCTCAATACCAAGAATTATCGGAAAATTTTGATAGACTTAAACAGTTTGAGAAGTGCCCTCAGAAGAATATATCTACAAAATATCCACGAAGGATAATAATTATTGGCCTTACTCGCAATAGCCCGATATTTAATCCTATTGAAGCCATTAAAAATGGCTTGGAAAATGCAAAATTGAAAGATTTAAGACTGGAAAATTATGCCCTTTTTGAGTTGATTTATCGCCAGCCACTCAAAGATAATAAAAAGTGGCAATCCAAGCTTATTCAAGGGAATGATAAGAATGGAAACACAGTTATATTTGATGTAAACTTTGTCACAAGTGGTTACTGGGAATCAGGAAAAGACAATAAAATTGTATATGCAGGAGAATCAGGAGGGCTAGATAAATTAGAAACTCAAGAAATAAATGAAAAGCTGGCAGTAGCAGATGAAGTTATTTCTGTCGGAGCAGCAGATTGTCAAGGAGAGGATCAAAGCAAGCAAGAAGCTTTATCTCGCGACAGAGCATCAAATTTACAAGATAAACTTAGAATAATTAAAATTGTAAATAGAGAAAGGTATCCCAACTACCGAAGACTAATTCTCGGCCAATATTTGACCAAATATTGTAAAGATTATAAGTAGTCGGACAAAAGTAATCGACACTGTATGAACTTTTGTTAAGGCACTTGCAGGAGTGCGATCGCTACCCACGGATAGTACAAATGTATTGTAAAAA
>NZ_JACJUP010000631.1:0-4018 GCF_014748295.1 Planktothrix sp. FACHB-1355
GGAGGTGCAAACTTACCTCACCATTGAGCGGCGGATGCAATTGCCAGCAGATTGGGCCGATAATCCAGAGTTGACAATGGTGCGGCAACATATGACGCCTGATGGTGTAGTGACGGATGTGTTTGTCCCCCTCACTCACCAAGGCAAGTACCTGGGGGTTTTAGCGATCGGCATTAACCCCAATCCCACCGTTGTCACTTCCTCCAATCTGACGCGGGATGTGACGATCGCAGTTTTTGTGTCGATCTGGGTAATGGTGATTCTCGGTGCCGTTTTCAACGCGCTGACAATCACCAAACCGATTAAAGAATTGCTAGTCGGTGTAAAAAATATTGCCGCCGGTAACTTTAAACAGCGAATCGACCTACCTTTGGGAGGAGAACTGGGCGAGTTGATCTCCAGCTTCAACGAAATGGCAGAAAAGCTGGAAAGTTACGAAGAGCAAAATATCGAAGAACTAACAGCCGAAAAAGCCAAATTGGAAACTCTGGTTTCGACGATCGCAGATGGTGCTGTGTTACTCGATACTCATTTGCACGTAATTCTCGTCAATCCTACCGCACGAAGAATCTTCGCTTGGGATGGCATCGATATCGTGGGGGAAAATGTTCTCCACTATTTGCCTTCTTCGGTATCAATGGAACTGACAAGACCGTTGTATCAAATGGCATCGGGCAACGGCTACAAAGAAGGTGCAGAATTCCGCATTACCCTCAGTCAACCCACAAACCGTACTGTTCGCATTTTGCTAACCAATGTTCTCGATCAATACCGCGAGAGCATCAAAGGAATTGCGATGACGGTGCAGGATATTACCCGCGAGGTGGAACTGAACGAAGCGAAAAGCAATTTCATCAGCAATGTTTCCCACGAGCTGAGAACGCCGTTGCAATGTATCAAATCTTTCATCGAAACGCTGCACGAATTTGGGGAAGACCTCACAGAGGAACAGCAGCGGGAGTTCTTGGAAGCGGCGAATAACGAAACAGACCGCCTCACCCGCCTCGTCAACGATGTTCTCGATTTGTCGCGCTTGGAATCTTCCTGCCGAATTTACCACTTTGAGGCGGTGGAAATTGGGCTGCCTATAGAGCAAACTTTGCGAACTTATCAGCTGAACGCTCGCGATAAAGGCATTGAATTAGCACACGAAATCGAACCGGATTTACCCTCAGTTTTAGGTCACTACGACTTGCTCCTACAAGTATTCGCCAATCTGGTCGGTAATGCACTCAAGTTTACCGAAGCCGGAGGACGGGTGGTCATCCGCGCCTATTCAGTACAACAGGAGTCAGAAGCATCGCATACTCAAAATCAAGTCGTGCGGATTGAAGTTGCCGATACGGGGATCGGGATTGCACCGGAAGATCAACAAGCAATATTCGATCGCTTCTTCCGCGTGGAAAACCGCGTGCATACTCTGGAAGGAACTGGTTTGGGACTGTCGATCGTCCGTAATATTATTGAAAAGCATCACACCAAAATCAATTTGGTCAGCGAAGTCGGCATCGGTACGACTTTCTGGTTCGATTTAGCAGTCTTTCAACAAAAAATTTCTGCCGCACAAAGTCACTCGGTTGTGGAAGCAGAGGGACTGGCACGTCGGGGCTAGAAAAAGTTACTCAGTCAAAAGAAAGAACGTGACAGGAAAATACTCGTCGTTGAATTTCAAAGACTCTTGGATGAGGAAAAAATATTCGCTGTTGTGTCAAAACATCCAATTTTTGACTGTTCAGTTCCAAAAAGATCTTAATATGCTCTCAAACAACTGGCACAAGGATGGGTTGCTGTTGGGGGGAATACTGACTTGCGGTTCGGGTTCGAGATTGTTGTCGTAAAGGGTGCATTCCCTAGCAAAAGGGCGTTGGGGATAATTACAGGTATCGTCTGTATGGTAGGTGCAGCTAGTGCATAAATACTCATCCCCAGTGGCTCGATGCAAGGGAATTCCGGGATGACCGTAGGCTTTGAGAATTTCGCGACAGTGGGGGCAGGTGACTGCTTGAGTGGGAACGGGTTGATGACAGCGGGGGCAATTTGGCATGGTAAGCGATCGAGTGAATTATAGCTAGGGGTTAGGGGAAAGAGGGAAAGGGAAGAGGGAAAGGTGCAATTAAGAACCTGCTAAATGCTTGGTAACCAAACAGCGGATATTAGTTACAGTACTGGCAAATATTTTCTTGGACTATCGCATTAAAGTAATTAAAAAACTGACTCCCAATAAACCGAGCAAAAGTACCCAAGTTAGGTTTCTCTCAAACCAGAAACGCAGGGATCGATCGGTTTTGAGAGGCTGGATAACCTGCGGTTCCGGTTGAAAGCGGTTGTGATAGAGCGTGCATTCCTTAGCTAAGGGACGCTGGGGATAAGTACAGGTATCGTCTGCATGGTAGGTGCAGCTATCGCATAAATATTCTTTCCCAGCAGCTCGGTGTAGGGGTATACCGGGATGACCGTGGGCTTTGAGAACCTGACGGCAATGGGGACAGGTAACTGCTTGGGTTTTAACCGGTTGGTGACAGCGGGGGCAATTGGGCATTGCGGCGATCGCTTTTTTGCGGATTGATTTTGTTATGGATGAGTTGAGGGGAATTTCCGTACCTGATATTCGAGTGACTCAAGCATCTGATAGGACTTTCCCATTGCTTGGGCAAACTTCTCTTCCGTTCGGTCTAATAACTCTTGAGGAAACGATTTCCACTGTTCGCAAGTTGCCCACCGAATTACCATGATAACTTCCGTCGGTTCGGTGGGATTAATCCAAACTTCTTTGCCCAGAAATCCGGGACTGCTTGCTATCACAGGTGTCCAGATTTCGGCATCGTTATCGATAAACTCTTCCCGCCGTTCTGGGGCAACCTTAAACTTAAGCCATTCGATAAGCATTAGGCGAACCTCGACCGAATCTGTAGGCGATCGGCAAATTTGACACAATAGTACTGGATACTGGAACACTAAGATTCCAGCATACCTTTATGGGCTACATTCGATCGCCCTTTTGAGTAAGTGAGTGGAAGGCAGCATGGACAGCAATAACTGGCTCAAGCAGCTACTATTGATTGGTGTTGGCACGACATCTTTGGTAGCGGACAAAATCCGGGAAGTGAGTGATGAATGGGTGAAGGAGGGCAAAATTAATCCAGACCAGGCGAAGGGAATGGTCGATGATTTGATGCAGCAGTTAAAAAGCGACCAGGGAAATTTTGAAGCGCAGATGCAACGGCAGATACGCAATATGATGCAGGATCTGGGTGTTCCCCGTCAGTCTGAGATGGATGAGTTGCGCGGACGCATTGACCGTTTGGAACGTCAGGTGCGGGATTTGGAGAATAAGCTCTGGCGTTGAGAAAAGCTGGTAGGATTTGAGATCTCAGAGGCTTTAGAGGTACGGAGGACTGATTTTGAAAGAGATTCTGATCAGCTTGGGGATTATGCTCGCCTGCGGGTTGATTGTGGTGTTTGCACAAATTCTCAGCCCTGAAAAAACAGCGAACGCATCCGAATTGACTCCAACTCAACCTACAATTACCAGGTCGGCTATTAATCAAACTTTAGTTGCAGATAACACAATGTCAAGTGCAGAAAAACCCGCCAGCAATGAAGAGGCTGGTAACGGTAAAGTTGTTACCACAGAATCCGGATTGAAATATATTGATTTAGTGGAGGGAACTGGAGCGATTCCCAAAACTGGTCAAACAGTTATTGTACATTATACTGGCACGCTTGAAGATGGAAGCCAGTTTGATAGTTCCCGCGATCGCAATCAACCTTTCTCTTTCCCCTTGGGACGCGGACGGGTGATTAAAGGTTGGGACGAAGGTATCAGTACGATGCGAGTCGGTGGGCGTCGCCAGTTAATTATTCCCGCAGAATTGGGTTATGGGTCTCGCGGGGCTGGTGGTGTGATTCCTCCCAATGCAACATTGATTTTTGATGTGGAATTGTTGAGGATTAGTTAACAAAAACATGGCCTTTTTCGCTCAGGTATAATTATCACCGATGTGAAAAGGCCGATATT
>NZ_JACJUP010000632.1:0-4013 GCF_014748295.1 Planktothrix sp. FACHB-1355
GCAGATAAATAGTGGCAGATGGAGTCGCACCTTTGCAGGACATTCTAATTGGGTGCGTTTCATCGCCTTTAGTCCAGATGGACAATTTCTTGCCAGCGCCAGTTATGACAAAACCATCAAAGTTTGGGATCTCTATAGCGGCAAAGAAATTTATACTCTCAGCGAACATACAGACTTAGTTGGGTGCGTTGCAATTAGCCCGGATGGACAGATTTTAGCTAGTAGCAGTCGCGACAAAACTATCAAACTTTGGCAATTAAGTACGGGCAGGGAAATATCTAACATCACAGAGCGATCGGACGCTGTTAGTTATATTACCTTCAGTCCTGATGGGCAAACTCTCGCTGCTGCCAATTTTGACGGCACTATCAATATTTGGCGGTGCGATTAGCAATCCTTGTGAGAAGATTTAATGATGACAAAAAATTTCAATTGTCCCAGAGATTGCGATGCCGTACTCGGTACTAATTCACCGCCGTTGACTGGTGCGGTGTTGGGTGGACTTCAGGGAGTCAAGCAGCGCCTAGCCAGTCCATCTGTTGAGTCAAGAATTGCCGCCCTAAAAGAGGCTTTGGATTATGGCGAACCGGGTTTGGAATTGGTGATTGATGCGTTGAAAGATGAGTCAGAACCGATACAGTATAACGCCTTATTGCTATTACAGCAACGAACAGAACCAAAAGCGCGTGAAGCGATACGACAATCCAATCCTTATCTATTTTTTAAGTGCGTTCAAACTCTCAAAGGTCATACCCATCAGGTTAATTCGATCGCGATCGATCCTGATGGACAAACTCTTGCCAGTTGTGGCAACAAAGATGGAAATATCAATCTGTGGCAACTGAATACAGGAGAAAAAATTCGCACACTTGCGGGTCATACCAACTACGTTCGTTCCCTCGCCTTTAGCCCCGATGGGCAGATGCTAGTTAGCGGTAGCCACGACAAAACTATCAAGCTTTGGCAAGTGAGTAAGGGCGAGGAAGTGGCCACGTTTGCGGGTCACAGAAACTGGGTTATTTCTATCGCAATAAGCCCAAATGGACAGATAATCGCTAGTGGCAGTCGTGACAAAACTATCAAGTTTTGGCAGATGTGTACGGGACAGGAAATTTTCACTTTCTCAGGTCATAATGGCTCTGTTTATTCGCTCGCCTTCAGTGCGGATGGGCAGACTTTAGTCAGTGGTAGTAAAGATGAAACAATCAAGATTTGGCAGTTAAGTACCGGGCAAGAATTGCACACGCTTATCAGTCATAGCGCCCCTGTTCGTTCCGTTGCTATAAGTCCGGATGGGCAGACAATAGCTAGTGGCAGCTATGACAAAACTATCAAGCTGTGGGATTTGAGTACGGGACAGAAAATTCGCACCCTCACGGGTCATACTGAGGCAGTTCGTTTTGTCACTTTCAGCCCAGACGGACAGAGAATAGTCAGTGGCAGTTGGGACAAAACTATTAAGATTTGGCAGCTAAGTACGGGGCGGGAAATTTGCACTTTCACAGGTCATACATACTCGGTTACATCTATCGCTTTCAACCCAGATGGACAAACTCTAGTTAGTGGCAGCGGTAACAAGACTATTAAGATTTGGCGGTGCGATTAAGCGATCGCGAGCTTTGTGAATTTTTGGCTATGACGATCGCTCTGCCTGAACTTTAGCTGGAGACGAAACCCTTTGGCAAATATTAACTCAAGTTGCTAGTTACATTCAGTAGTGTGCGTCCGAGCGATAAAATTAGTAATTATCTCCAAAATTCAGGGGTATGACGCACCCTACAACCTGAAAAATACCTCAAAATTAATAACTAGCAATTTGCGTTATTAAAATAATATTAAGATTAGGTTAAATCTTCGCATTTGTCAAAAATATTATGTTAATCTAGCAAAAACAAATGGGACTATCCTCATACGGTCAAAAATCCCCTGCGAATGGAAAAAAATCGCGGCGACATCAAACGACACTGCCTTGGCAAAACACAAGTCCGCGCAGGCGGACTTCGTTTCGATAGTCGCGAATTTATTCGTTAGACTTTTTCAACCCAAAAAAACGGAGAAAAAATGATCAAAACGTCTGAAAATTTTAGAATCAATTCTCCTAAAGTAGTACATGAAATGATTGATGGGGAAGTGGTAATTGTCAACCTAGAACGGGGCGATTATTACAGTTTGGTAAAAGCGGGGGCCGAGATTTGGGAAGGGTTAACAAAAGGTATTTCCAGAGTAGATATTATGGAAAATATGGTGCAGCGCTACGACGCCAGTCGCGAAAATATTGAAACCGCGATCGATGACTTGATTGAGAAATTAGAGTTAGAAGAACTGATTATTATTGAAAAAACAGATGAATCGATTCCCTTAAATACAACAAACAACCAAAGCGAAACGAAAGCAAATACAGAAAAGCTTAGCTTTGAAATTCCAACCTTACAGAAATACACGGATATGGAAGAATTGCTAGCTTTAGATCCCATCCATGAAGTTGACGAAATGGGTTGGCCGAATGCCAAACAGGATCTTTAAGTTAGATTAAAAGCAATTGCAAAATAATGGTTACAAACGAGTTGGGAAATTCCGAAAAGGAAAACAAAACAGAACAACAAGACCCGGTGGCTTTTTTCGATCGGGTCTACGAATTATACGAAAAAGCGGAATCTGCTTCGGGAGGCGCTGTTAACCGTTTTTATAATATCGGCGGGTTTAAGATTCGGTTGCGTTTTGCTGGTGATGCCTTAATTCCGTACATGACTCCTGCTTTAGCACACTTAGAAACAGAACCTTTTTCAGACCCGTCACTTACAGTTTGTTTGTGGGATAGTACCTCGACAAATACGATAATGCCGCCTCCACCTTGGCAGAGAAATCAACATCATCCCAAGCGTGGAGAGATTTACGGTTTCAATAGCGATCGCATTCACACCAGTTTCCAATGGGGTGCATTTGCGTTAAGTATGTTGGATAGCGATCGCAACTTGGGAATTTATTGGGTGGAAACCACCGAACAGATTCCTTATTGGGAAACGGGTTCACCGCTGCGGACAATTTTTAACGTCTGGATGAATAAGCGGGGAATTCAGCTGGTTCATGCTGGCGCAGTTGGACTGCCAAGTGGCGGCGTTTTGTTAGTTGGAAAAGGAGGATCTGGTAAATCAACTACTGCGTTAACTTGCTTAAATTCCGAGCTTTTTTATGCAAGTGACGATTACAGTTTGATCGCCTGCGAACCGACACCGACAGTTTTTAGCATCTACAACACTGGCAAAAAAAATGCCGACGATGTGGATAGATTACCATTTTTGGCTAAGGCTATTACTAATCGCGATCGCCTTTCAGAGGAAAAAGCACTTTATTTCATCAACGACCATTTTCCCGAAAAAATATTGACCAATTTTCCCATTTGTGCTGTTTTAGTTCCGCGCATTACTGGCAAAACAGATACATCCTTAACAGCTACCTCTGCTGCTGCTGCTTTAGCTTCATTAGTACCCAGTACGATGATTCAATTACCAGGTTCTGGAAAAGAAGCTTGCCAAATTATGATGCAAGTATTGCAACAAGTTCCTTGTTATTATCTAGAACTCGGCACTGATTTAGCACAAATTCCTCAAGTTATTTTCAACCTCATTACCAAATGATAACCGATGGAAGATAACTCATTATTTGTTAGCGCGATTATCCCGGTTTACAACGGAGAAAAATATCTGGCGGAAGCCATCAAAAATGTCAAAAATCAGGATTATCAACCATTAGAAATAATTGTCATCGACGATGGTTCGACCGATCGAACTCCTGAAGTTGCGGCGGCATTTAAGGATAGTATCCGCTATGTTTCCCAGCCAAATAGCGGCCCAGCAGCGGCTCGCAATCATGGGATAAGAATAGCCAATGGTGATGTAATAGCTTTCTTAGATGTTGACGATCTTTGGTCGGATGATAAACTCAAACTGCAAGCTAATTACTTAGCAAATAATCCCTCAGTAGGGATCGTGCAGGGATTAATCCAACAGATGAAA
>NZ_JACJUP010000633.1:0-4012 GCF_014748295.1 Planktothrix sp. FACHB-1355
AAGAAACCCGGTTTCTTCCAGAAACCGGGTTTCTGAGCTATTAATAAACCTAAAGAGAAACCGGGTTTCTTCAAGAAACCCGGTTTCTACACTACAATATTTAATAAACCTGCTCGATCCGCCGAAAATCTCTTTCCACTTCAGACCACAGAGAACGATTGTGCGGGTCTGTGCGTAAAGCTTTTTTTAAATAAATTCTCGCTTTATCCAATTCTCCCTGAGTGACTAAATGACGACCCCAGCGTTGATAAGTAATTGCCTGCCACTGGCGCACTTCCGGATCTTGCGGCAAGCGTTGGGCCAAACCTTCGACAAGAGCGATCGCACGCGGAAACCTTTGCGCCTTCAACAGCAGCTCCAACTGATCGTAAGATTGCCATTTTAGTTGCTTTTCCGTTTCCGATAGCTGAGGTTCCTCTTCTTGAGGCTTTTCCTTACGAGTTACCTTCGTTTTTGGTGGTGACGAAGACACATTAACCGACTCAGAAGCAGCAGGTGGCGTTTGGGGTTGACTCGATACTTGCGAAATACCCGTCTCCTTCACAACACCAAGGAGGAATTGGTAAGCTTCAGTAATAGCAATAAACTTATCCTTCGCTTGCTTATCCGTCGGGTTGACATCCGGATGATAGCGGCGTGCCAAACGACGGTAAGACGCCTTAATTTCAGCCATTGAGGCTCCAGACTCCAACCCCAGTAATCGATAGCAATCCGCCAGGTTCATCTAATTAAGCATTCAACTTAATCCCGATAATAGCAAAGGCAACCAGCTTTCCTGGAGAAAGATAAAGGAAAAGGGCAAATTCCCCAAATTTTTTTAACCCTTTCCCTAACCCTCTCCCTTAAAGTTATGCAACTACCGGGGTTCTAGTTTCAGCCGATCGCTCCTCAATTACTTTATCGATCAAGCCATATTCCTTGGCTTCCTGAGCAGACATAAAAAAGTCGCGATCCATATCTTTCTCGATCTTTTGCAGAGGCTGACCAGTCTTCTGAGCGTAGATGTCATTCAACTGACGGCGAATCCGCAGAATTTCTCTCGCCTCGATCTCAATATCGGTAGCTTGACCCCGCGTACCGCCAGAAGGTTGGTGAATCATAATCCGGGAGTGGGGTAGCGCCAAGCGTTTCCCCTTCGTCCCAGCAGCGAGTAGAAAAGACCCCATCGAAGCAGCCAAACCCACGCAAATAGTGACGATCGGCGACTTAACGTGCTGCATGGTATCGTAGATAGCCAAACCCGCCGTCACCGAACCACCGGGAGAATTGATGTAGATATAAATATCCTTACTTTGGTCGTCGGAATCCATATAGAGCAGTCTGGCGATAATGGCATTAGCCATACCATCAGTGACTTCTCCACTTAAAAAAACAATCCTTTCCAAAGCAAGACGTTCGTAGATATTAATCCACTGGGTAAAAGGTTCGCCAGGGAATCGGTAGGGTACTCTAGGGATACCAATCGGCATAAAACTTTCTTCCTTGTAGTGAATAATAGGACTTCAACCGCGAAGAGCGGGCACTGGTTGAGGAAGATCTTTAGGACTTTCCAAAACCCGATCGATCAAACCGTATTCTTTGGCTTGCTGAGGAGTCATATAGAACATCCGATCCATATCTTTAGAGATCTTCTCTGGCGGTTGACCTGTATTGCGAGAGAAAATATCAACGATCGCCGTCTTGTTCGCCAAGACTTCCTTTGCCTGAATTTGAATATCTGTGGCTTGACCTCTGGCGCGAGTGCGAGCTTGGTGCAGTACGATCGTCGCATTAGGTAAACTGGCCCTGTACCCTTTCGTACCTGCGGATAAAATCATTGCCGCCGTACCCATCGCTTGACCGATACAGATGGTATGAACTGGAGGCTTAATGTAATTGAGGGTATCGCAGATCGCAAAAGCTTCGGTTTCAAAGCCTATAGCATCGCCGCCATACCAAGCAGTACCCGTAGAATTGATGTAGATCGAGATCGGCTTTTCCGGGTCATCGTATTGCAAAAACAGCAGTTGGGCAATGATTAACTCGGTTACGTCTACACCTACTTGAGCTTTGATCTCGTCTGAAGAAAATAGCGGCAGTCCCAGATAGACAATTCGTTCCTTTAACATTAAGGAAGGTAAATCTGGAGGAGGTGTTCTGTAGAAGGCATCTCCATAGTACGGAGCTTGAACAGCCTTGATAGGTGAGTCCATAGGTCGGGTTATCGCCCAAATAAGGAAGAGTGTTTTTTCATGGTAACGCGCTCTGGGTACGTCGTTGCGGCACATCCAGTAGTGATACCAACACCTCATCCGTGCTGAGTGCTGAGCAAGGTAAGACTTTTGATGTCTCATTCTCCTGGTGATTGGCCTATGCTTGTTTTAAGTGCGTAACGGCAGTGTTTTGCCGTGTGGTAAATAACATTACTATTTACGTATATAGGAGCTTTGATGATGAAAGTTGTTTTACAGCCTATATTGAATGATGTCAATCTGGATGCGACTCAACTGACGAGTCAGCGTCAGCTGGAGATTTCCGTTTTTGCTAACCCAGGCGAAATAGTAGAAAATGTACCCCTAAACTTGTGTCTGATTTTAGATCGTAGCGGTTCGATGAGCGGGCGTCCCCTGGAAACGGTGAAACAAGCAGCCTCCCGCTTGGTCGATCGACTCAAAGAGGGCGATCGCCTTTCTGTAATCGCCTTCGATCACCGGGCCAAAGTTCTCATCCCCAATCAAGCGATCGAAGACCCAGCAGGTATCAAAAGGCAAATTAACCAACTCAAAGCTGACGGCGGTACTGCCATTGATGAAGGACTGCGCTTGGGCATTGAGGAAATGGCCAAAGGCAAAAGAGATACGATCTCCCAGGCATTTCTACTGACTGACGGCGAAAACGAACACGGCAACAACGAAAAATGCCTGAAATTGGCCGAACTAGCTGCCGGTTACAAACTGACGGTGAATACTTTGGGATTCGGCGTTCACTGGAACCAAGATATCTTAGAAAAAATTGCCGATGCCGGTGGTGGCACCTTATCTTATATAGAAAGAGCCGATCGAGTCGTGGAAGAGTTCGGTCGCCTATTCAACCGCATTCAATCCGTGGGATTGACCAATGCTTATCTGCTGTTCCAACTCATGCCCAAGGTGCGGTTTGCAGAACTCAAACCCGTAGCTCAAGTTGCTCCGGATACGATCGAATTGCCCGTACAGCAGGAAGGTGACAGATTTGTCGTCCGCTTGGGTGACTTGATGAAGCAACAAGAGCGGATTATCCTAGCCAACCTCTACATCGGTCAGATGCCAGAGGGGCGGCAAACTGTAGTTAACTTGCAAGTTCGCTACGACGATCCGGGACAGGGTAAGGAAGGTTTACTTTCCGAGATCGTCTCAGTGGATGCCAACTTCTTGGCCGTTTACCAAGCCAATTTCAACCCAAAAGTGCAAAAATCGATTTTGGCGTTAGCGAAGTATCGACAAACGCAAATTGCAGAGACAAAATTGCAACAAGGCGATCGGGCTGGTGCAGCCACCATGCTGCAAACTGCTGCTAAAACCGCACTGCAAATGGGAGACAAAAGTGCCGCCACAGTGCTGCAAACCAATGCCACCCGCCTGCAATCGGGGGAACAACTTTCGGAAGCCGATCGCAAGAAAACCCGCATCGTCTCCAAAACCATTTTGCAGAGCGACTCCTAATTTCTCAGCCATTGTTCATCCTGCATCAGTCATCGGTCAAGAGTCATCGGTCGATCGCTACCGAAAAAACTGAGGTTAGGGCCTCGCACTTCTAGGCTAACTAATGACTGATGACATCAACGGCCTGGGGGCGGGCAAAAATCATCCTACCAGCAGAAGTTTGCAAAGCAGAAGTGACAATCACCCGCAATTCGCTGCCCACATATCTGCTGCCTTCTTCCACCACAACCAATGTGCCGTCATCCAGGTAGCCAACTCCTTGACTGGGTTCCTTGCCCTCCTTGAGAATTTTGATGTCTAGGTTGTCACCGGGCAGATAAGAAGGACGAATC
>NZ_JACJUP010000634.1:0-3929 GCF_014748295.1 Planktothrix sp. FACHB-1355
TAATTGCATCGGTGAATATCAGTCCGGATGGAAAGACTGTTGTGAGTGGGGATAGAAACGGGATAATTAAGTTGTGGAGCGTTTGAACTTTTGCATAGAGATTCCAAAAGAACGGGAATAACTTATGGCGAATCGCAAAATCTTGATTATCGATGACAGCGGAGTCGTTCGTAGAAATACCAAAGCAATGTTACCTGTGGGTAAATTTGAAATCTTGGAAGCTAAAGATGGTCTGGAGGCAATCAATCTCATCCACCAAGAAGGGCCAAACTTGATTTTACTGGATTGGATATTGCCTAGAGTGAGCGGTTGGGAAGTGTTTCAGCATATCCAAGCCGATCCGGAATTACAGAAAATTCCCTTAGTGGTGATGTCAGGACGTATAGATGAAGTAAGAGCAAAAATTCCCGAACCGTTTGCGTATTTTGAATTTTTACAGAAAATTTTTGACCGAAACCAACTGATTTCTGCAATTAAATTGGCGATTGCTAAAGCCAGATTGCGTAATCAATCGGCTCCTCAACCTACTAATAACAACATCCCGCAACCGCAAGAATATGATGCTGTGCTTGGCGGTCAAAATCCACCGCCTGTGAATGCGGTTGTATTGGGAGGAATGGCAGGTGTGAAGTCGCGATTGACAAGTGCGATCGTCTCTCAGAGAATTGCGGCATTAAAAGAAGCGCTGAATTATGGAGAAGCCGGGATAAGTTTGATGATTCAATCTTTAAAAGATGCTAACGGACAAGTACGAGCAACTGCTTATTTGCTACTGCAAAAAAGGACAGAAATTAAAGTTCGACAAGCACTGCGGGAGTACATACCCCCCGATCTGGTGGCGTGGTGGCGCTTGGATGAAACTGAAGGTAATACTGTTAGCGATCGCATCGGCACAAATCACGGCATAATCAATGGTTGCACTCCCGCACCCATAACTAATACCATCAAGCCCAGTTTGCTTAGTTCTCTGTGCTTTGATGGTGTGAATGACTATGTACAAATTAGCGACGCTCCTGCCCTCAACTTTGGAACGGGCGACCTTTCCATCTGTTTTTGGGTTAACACCAGTAACCCGCATGGAAATATCGATGTCATTATTGATAAAAGAGTTGAAAGTTCGGGTGCTGTGCAGGGCTATACTGTTTGCAATTATCGCGGCAGTTTATGTTGTCAACTAGCTGATGGGATAGGCACTGGATGGACGAATTACCTCGCCTATATATCAATTACTAATAGCAAGTGGCATCATGTGGCGATTACGATCGACCGAGACCAAACTGATGGGGGAAGGTGGTATCTTGATGGGGTAGAGGTCGGCAATCGATTTAACCCAACAGACAGACAAGGTTCTCTCAACAACGCGAAACCGTTGCGAATTGGCAGACGTTCCGATCATCCCAGTTGGCCCGGATTCTTCAAGGGTAACATTGCAGATATCAGACTTTTCAATCGTGTGCTGGAGGCGATCGAAATTCAAGCGATATATGAGGCATAATACAAAGAGTACTACAAGCCTACCAGTGCAATGGCACAGAATCAGCCCAGAGCTTACGATGTCGTCTTAGGCAATCAAACGCCCACGCCTGTGGGTGCTGCCGTTTTGGGAGGAATCGCCGGCGTCAAGCGGCGCTTCGCCAGCGCAGATGTCGTCCAACGATTGGCAGCTCTGCAAGAGACAACCAAGTACGGACAAGCAGGTTTAGAACTGCTATTTTCCGCCTTAATGGATAAATCGTGGCAAGTGCGGCAAACTGCTTACTTGCTAGTTCAAGATTGCGAAAAAGAAACTTTGCAACGAGTTTTACAAGAACACAATCCGTATCAATTGTTTGGGTGTTTGTACAAATATTACACACCCAATTCTACCACTTATGCCCTGACCGTTTCTCCTGACGGACAAAATATTGTCAGTGGCGGCAAGGACAAAATTATTACCGTGCGATCGCTCTACACGGGCAGGATCGTTCGCACCCTCAGCGGACATACAGATGGAATCAAATCTATTGCCATCAGTTCTTCCGGACAAACTCTGATTAGTTGCTGTTGGGATAACACCGTCAAGGTTTGGCAATTACAAAATGCGGCAAATAATGGTGGAACTGTGCCACAAAGCAAAAGCTTGGACAAGGCATTACTTTATACTTTATTTCCCCATACTGAGGCAGTTAATTGCGTTGCCATTACACCCAACGGAAAAACTCTCGCCACTGCCAGCGAAGATCGTACAATTAAATTGTGGGATTTACCCACGCAACGGTTAATTTCCACTTTTGCAGGACATACAGGCGCAGTCAAATCTGTTGCCATTAGTCACGATGGCAAGATTTTAGCCAGCGGCAGTGCTGACTCTACTATCAAATTGTGGAACTTAGAAACTGGAGAATTATTGCATACCCTCATCGGACATTCCGATGGGGTTAAATGCGTGGCGATCGGTCCC
Organism: Planktothrix sp. FACHB-1355; assembly: GCF_014748295.1. NCBI lineage: Bacteria > Bacillati > Cyanobacteriota > Cyanophyceae > Oscillatoriales > Microcoleaceae > Planktothrix > Planktothrix sp. FACHB-1355. The sequence continues at coordinate 2,441 of NZ_JACJUP010000634.1, forward strand.
GATAGTAAAATTCTGATTAGCGGTTCTCTGGATAAAACAATTAAACTGTGGAACTTGCAAACGGGGAGATTTTTACGCACTCTCATCGGACATTGGGATGAGGTGAATCATCTTGCGATCGCACGCGATGGCTACACCTTTGCCAGTTGCAGTCGCGATGGAACAATTAGATTGTGGCATCTGCGAACGGGGACGCAATTGCATATGTTAGAAGGTTATCTAAATGAGGTTGTTGCTGTTGCCATTACCCCCGATGGAGGTAAGATTGTTAGTAGCAGTAAGGATGAGAAAATTAGAGTTTGGGGAGTGCGTTAGCAATTTGAATAGGACTTACGCAAAGAAACCCGGTTTCTCTGAAAAATCGTCGCTAGAAAGCTACAAATCTCCCCAGAAACCCGGTTTCTCTGAAAAATCGTCGCGATCGACCCGAAATAGCTAACAAAACTATTGCCGCCATTGCATAAACTTGATGTAATCCCCCTCAAACTGCTCTCCTTTCAGCATCCGATTCCAATAAATCCAAGGCAAACCAGTAGTTTTCATCATCCACATAATCCAGCGTTCTTTCACGGGATTGAGGGGAAAACTAGAAACCACTGTGCCGTTATAACCATCAAACTCAGCCATGATTGTCTTGCCATACCCAGTGATTAAAGGACAGCAAGTGTAGCCGTCATACTTATGTAATAATGGTTGGGAAGCTATAAATGCCAACAAATTTTCGGCTACAATTGCTGCTTGTTTGCGTGCTGCTGCTGCTGTCTTGGAAGTTGGCAGGGAAGAAGCATCTCCTAAACTAAATATATTGGGATATCGATTGTGCTGTAGGGTGTATTTATCCACATCTACCCAACCATAGGCGCTACCAGAAACTGCCAAAGGACTTTGTTTAATAAAGTCCGGTGCGCTTTGCGGCGGTGCGACGTGAATCATGTCGTACTTGTGGGTAAATTCATCGACAACTGCACCGCTATCATCGAAAACATCAAATACTGCTTCTTTGGTTTCCCCTTTAATTTCTTTCAAGTTGTGCCGGAATTTAACATCAATCCCCCGTTCGGCAACAACTTTATCTAATATGGCTGAATATTCCGGTACGGCAAACATTTTAGTTGCTGGTGTGAGAAACATGACGTTAGTGCGATCGCGAACTCCCAGTTTGCGAAAGGTGTCATCTGCCATATACATAACTTTTTGCGGCGCACCACCACATTTAACTGGTGTGTTGGGAAAGGTAAATAAAGCATTTCCACCAGGGAAATTTTTGATTAGTTCCCAGGTATAAGGTGCGTAATTAGGTGCATAATTACTGGTAACGCCATTTTTGCCGATCGCATCTTTCAATCCTTTAATTAAATGCCAGTCCAACTGAATGCCGGGACAGACAATTAAGTAATCGTACTCAACCAGGATACCTTCTTTGGTCGCGACAGCATTGCGATCGGGGTCTAATTTAACCACTCGGTCTGCAATCCAAGTCGCTTGTCGA
>NZ_JACJUP010000635.1:0-3953 GCF_014748295.1 Planktothrix sp. FACHB-1355
CCTGTTGAAATCGTCCAAAGATAGTTTGTAACTTATCGGCTGGAATGCCTCGCCCTTGGTCTTTGACTTGAAATAAAACCCGGTCGGCTTGGTCTTGGACACTGAGGGTAACCGTAGTTCCTGGCGGAGAAAATTTAATCGCGTTGCTTACCAGATTAACGAGAGTTTGAATAATGCGATCGCTATCCGCCCAAACTTGAATAGAAGGAGTCGATTCAACAGACAAAGTGATGTTACTTTGTACTGCTAAAGATTGCACTGTTTCCACAGACTGCTGCATAAGTGTTACGGCATCGCACCATTGGAGATTCAGCTTGACCTTCTGTGCTTCGAGTCGCTCTAAGTCAAGAATATCATTAACCAAACGCACTAATCGTTCCGTATCGTGAATGGCGATGTCTAACATTTGTTGGGCAGTTTCTGGCTTGTTTTTCAAAGCACCAGAGGCGAGTAAGCCCAGAGAACCGCGAATTGAGGCAAGGGGCGTTCGCAGTTCGTGGCTGACAATTGAGATAAACTCGCTTTTCATCTTTTCAATGACTCGACTTTCGCTAACGTCCTCTACCGTGCCAACATAACCAATTAATTGACCGGAAACAGAGAGGATAGAAGCTGAGCGCATTTGACAAAACCGAATAGTTTCATCTTTATGGATACAACGAATTTCACCGGAGAATTCTTGCTTTTGGGACACGGCTTTTAACCACCTGGCTGTGACCTCCTCTCGGTCTTCTGGATGGATAAACTGTACCCAACCTTCTCCTAAAGCTTCATCAAACGTGCAGCCAAAAATCGCCTGATAGCGTGGATTCGTATAAATACACTGCCCCTGCATATCCGTCATAAAAATGCCCACAGGTGAAGACTCGCTCAGAGAACGGAATTTAGCTTCGCTCTCTCTGAGAGCTTCTTCTGTTTGTTTGCGAACCTCTTCAAGGTGCTTCGCTTCGGTGATATCTTGATGAACTGCAACCAGAACATCGCCATAGTCGGGATGCCTAAATACAGAAGTCGTCGCCCTACACCAAAATGGAGTGCCATCTTTCTTAACGTTATGGATTTCATACGTAGCTTCACCGTTTTGGAAAATGGCTGACCGAATGGCTTGATTGACATCTTCAGCCGTTACCTCTTCAGTGGCGTAGTTGACTATGGAAACGTGCTGACCGTTGAGTTCGCCGGAGTTATAGCCAAACATCTGCTCAAATTTAGGATTGGTGTAGACAATGACTGCATTATCCGCTTTGATTAAGCATAAGCCTTCTGCCATGTTGCGGGTGATTACAGCCTGAAGCTGGAGCATTTGTTCGGCGTGTTTGCGATCGCTGATATTTTTAATCAACCAGCGAATACCCCTAACTTCACCCTGCTCATCACGGATGGCAGAGGCAGCGATCTCTGTCGGAAAGGAATTTCCCTGCTGAGGTACGATGGTTAGCTCAGATATTTGTCGCCCGGGCAACTGTTGCAGCTGCGCGAGCAAAGTGCGAAAGAATTGCTTCTTTTCGTTACAGACGTAGAGATACAAGGGCTTACCAATTAAATTAGATGAAGGAATAGACAAAAGGTTGCTTGCTGCTTGATTGGCTTCTTCAATTATACCTATTGAATCTGTGAGCAGATAACCATCTGGAGCGAAGTTAAATAAGTCTTCATACCGATTTTGTTCCAACTGAACCGTTAAGATAGCAGCCTTTAATTGTTCATTGTTTTGTCTTAGTTCTTCCTCAGTGATTTGCAGTTCTTCTACAGTAACTTGCAATTCCTCATTAACTCTTTCTAGTTGCTCTTTGTGCTGTAATAATTCCGTATGAGTTTGCTGTAAGTCTTGTTCTGCGCGTTTGCGATCGCTAATATCTAACAATACACCCAGCACTCGCATAGGTTGCCCAAATATATCGTAGACGGCTTTGGCACGAGACATTAACCAATGAACAGAACCATCAGGATGAATCACTCGATGTTCGGCGGCGAAATCGGTGTGGTTTTCCATCGCTTCGGAGAACTTTTGTTCGACCCAACCAAGATCGTCAGGATGAACGCAACTGCGCCAAAGCTCAAGAGTTGGCTTAATGCTAAAGGGATCTAAACCCAGTAGCGTGAAGTGAATATCGTTCCCGACGATATCTTCGCTAGGTAGCAGTTGCATATCCCAAAAGCCGATATGGGTTAAATCTAGAGCCAGTCGGCGGCGTTCTTCACTTTCTTGGAGGGCGGTTAATGTTTCCAGTAGGCGATCGTTTAGCTGAGAAAGTTCTGCCGTTCGCTCTAATACCCGTTGTTCTAGTTGGGCATTTAGTTCTTTTAAAGCCGTTTCTGCTTGTTTGCGATCGCTAATATCAACAGAGAAAATTATTATGCCGCCAATTTCATTTGTAGCAGTATACCAGGGGTGAATTTCCCAGCATACCCATTGCTGTTTCCCATTTGCTCGGATAAACAAATCTTCTTCACTTTTTTCGATTGCCCCAGCTAAACAGCGTTGATGAATCTGTCGCCAGCGTTGGGGAATTTCGGGTAAGATTTCGTAGTGCGATCGACCAATCAGAGATTCGATCGATTCGAGGTTATATTGATCTACCCAGCGCTGACTTGACATTATATAGCGCATATCGCGGTCAAGCATAGCAATACCAGCAGGCGCATACTGAACAAATAAGCGCAGTAGAGCTTCGGTTTGCTTGCGTTCTGCCAGTTCCGTTTGCACAAGTGCAAACAATTGGGATTGCTGAATGGCAATACTCACTTGGCTGGCTAACTGTCGCATCAGATCGATTTCTGATGATTGCCATTGGCGAGGCGCAGCACAATTATGAGCAATTAGCAACCCCCACAATTCACCTCCTTTGACAATAGGAACTACTAAATTGGCTCTAACTTGGAAATTTGCTAGTAATTGCAGATGGTAGGGATCGATTCCGGCATTATAAATATCAGATTTGACAGTAACTAAGCCTTGTTTGTAGGGTTCGACGTACTGGGAGCCAAAGCAAGGATCGTAGATTTCGGTTGCTAAAATAGCTGTCCAGTCAGTACCCACTGATTCAGCAACGACGGTTCCCCGCCATTGTGGGTCAAACTGAAAGATAATTACGCGATCGTTCTGAAGCAACTGTCGAATTTCGTCTACAGTAGTTTGGAAAATGTCCTGTAAATTGAGCGATCGGCGAATCCGTTGGGTGGTTTCCATCACCAAGCGTTGTTGCTCAAATTTCTCTTGCAGTAATCCTTGTGCTTGTTTCCGTAGATCGATCGCCGTCGCCGTTCCAATCATTTGGATCGGTTCTCCTGCTTGGTTATAAAAAGCGTGTCCCCTAGATTCAATCCAATGAATGCTGCCATCTGCCCAGACTACACGATATTCTACTTGGTAAAGGCTGTTGTTTTGAATTGCCTGTTGTACTGCTTGATTGATTCTTTCCCTGTCTTCAAAATATATATATGATAAAAAAGTTTCGTATTTGCCATCAAATGTCCCTGGAGTCAAACCAAATAATTCCTCCTGATCGGGAGACCAATGATTCTTTCCAGTGACAATATCCCAATTCCACATCCCCATTTGTGCCGCAGAAGAAGCTAATTGTATTAATGGATCTTTCTCTTGTACCAATTGTTGATTAAGTTGCTCGATCTTTTGTTTGCCGTATCGAAAATTGCTCGTGAGGAGGTTAATTATTGAACCAACTATTAAAAAAATACATAGCCATAATGTATCAATTGTTTGGGCAATCTCCAAATGATATAAAGGAGGAAGAAAAAAATAATTAATTGCTAATGTGGCAATGGCAATGGTAACAAATCCCGCTCGCCAACTGCCATACCAGGCTGTTACAATAATCGCTATATAGAAGAAAGCACCATTAGGGCGGAGTAAAATTAGCTGTACCCAAAATGTTATGAGTAAAGCGATCGCTGTCGAGCCAAGTACTATTACATAAGGTAAAAATCGCTGA
>NZ_JACJUP010000636.1:0-3976 GCF_014748295.1 Planktothrix sp. FACHB-1355
CCCCCACTCCCCAGTCACGATCCCCCGTGCATTGTCCGATCGCGAGATAGAATAAATCCAGCAACAGTTCTCAATATATTTAAGACACGAGAGGAGAACACAGACGCATGGGCAAAATAGTCGGCATTGACTTGGGTACAACCAACTCAGTAGTAGCCGTCATGGAGGGTGGCAAGCCGGTTGTCATTGCCAATGCCGAAGGTATGCGGATAACTCCCTCTGTAGTAGGCTTTAACAAAGAAGGAGAACGCATCGTCGGACAAATGGCGCGGCGGCAAGCAGTTCTCGATCCGCAGAATACTTTTTATGGTGTTAAGCGGATGATCGGGCGCAATTATGCGGAACTCAGTCCGGACTCGAAGCGAGTGCCATACAACATTCGCAAGGATGAAACCGGTAATATTAAAATTAAATGTCCCCGCCTGAATAAGGAATTTGCTCCCGAAGAAATCTCGGCAATGGTGCTGCGGAAGTTGGTAGATGAGGCGAGTCGCTATCTGGGTGAAAAGGTGACGGGGGCGGTAATTACCGTACCGGCTTATTTCAACGATTCTCAGCGACAGGCGACGCGGGATGCGGGACAAATTGCGGGATTAGAAGTAAAACGGATTCTGAATGAGCCAACGGCAGCAGCTTTGGCATACGGACTCGATCGCCGCGAAAGTCAGACAATCTTGGTATTCGACTTGGGCGGCGGGACTTTTGACGTTTCCATCCTGGAAGTGGGCGATGGAGTGTTTGAAGTTAAAGCTACCAGCGGCGATACTCAGTTGGGCGGTAACGATTTTGATAAGAAAATAGTTGACTGGTTGGCAGAGGGCTTTCTGGAAAAAGAAGGTGTGGATTTAAGGCGCGATCGCCAAGCTCTGCAACGTCTGATGGAAGCAGCGGAAAAAGCGAAAATCGAACTTTCCGGTGTTACCGTCACCGATATTAACTTACCATTTATCACCGCTACGGAAAACGGGCCGGTACACTTGGAAACGACGCTGACTCGTTCCCAGTTTGAAAGTCTTTGCACTGATTTGGTAAGCAGAATCCGCAAACCTGTCAAACGCGCTCTCTCGGATGCTAGCTTAACTCCCGCCCAAATAGACGAAGTGGTATTAGTGGGGGGTGCGACGCGAATGCCGATGGTGCAGGATTTAGTTCGCACTATCATCGACAAACAGCCAAATCAAAATATCAACGCCGATGAAGTCGTCGCGGTGGGTGCGGCAATTCAAGCAGGCATTTTGGGTGGAGAACTCAAAGATGTGCTGCTGTTGGATGTGACTCCTCTATCTTTGGGACTGGAAACGATCGGCGGTGTGATGAAAAAAATTATTCCCCGCAACACTACTATCCCAGTGAGGCGATCGGATACTTTTTCTACCGGCGAAAATAACCAAACTATGGTAGAAATTCACGTCCTCCAAGGCGAACGGGAAATGGGGGCGGATAATAAATCTTTGGGACGGTTTAAGCTGTTCGGGATTCCGCCGGCACCGCGAGGCGTACCCCAAATTCAGGTATCTTTTGATATTGATGCCAACGGCATTTTGCAAGTGGCAGCTTTGGATAGAAGTACGGGTCGGGAACAGAGTATCACGATCCAAGGAGCCTCTACCTTAACTCAGGAAGAGGTAAGCCGAATGCTACAGGATGCAGAAGAATATGCTGAGGCAGATCGGTTGAAGCGAGAAAAAATCGAGAAGCGCAATCGCGCCGAATCTCTCACTACTCAAGCAGAAAGGCAGCTGCGAGAAGTGGCGTTAGATTTTGGGATGCAGTTTGCCAATGAATACCGCTATCGCATTGAAAGTCTGATCAAGGAATTGCGGGATTATTTGGCTAAAAATGACGATCGCGGTATCGATCGCGCCCAAGCAGATTTGCAAGATGCCCTTTACGAGTTGCAACGCGAAGTCCGCCTGCGCTTTAGCGAAGAGGAAGATGACTTTTTTGGGTCAATTCGTCGCGCTTTCTCTGGAGACGATCGCGAAGACGAACGCCCATACTACCCCAGTCGCGATAACGATCGCCCGTACTATTCCAGTCGCGATAACGATCGGCCATACTACTCCAGTCGGGATAGCGATCGGCCATACTACGGCGGGGGAACAAGTCAGCCATCTCGCAATACTTCTGAAAGCGTAGGATATGGTAAGTCTCGGAAAGGTGCCAATAATAATAATGATGATTGGGATGATGATGATGATTGGCTCTAATTGGTCAAAATGTCGCCCGATTTTGGATTTTGGATTTTGGATTTTGGATTGGCTGGGCAATAAGCGAGCGGAGCTTGAAATTCGTCAAATTTTTTTGATGGTTCCCATTGAAATGGGAGGCTTGAAACCGCTTTTTTTCGGTCATCGGTCATGGAGAAATTTCCAATTTTAAATGGCAGATTGCAAATTTATTTGCATCTGAAATTTAAAATTGGAAATCTCAAATTTTCATAACAGAAGACTGTTGACGAATGGCTATTGACAAATAACGAATTTTATGCAAAATTTTCGGGATTATTACGAGATTCTGGGCGTTGCCAGAGATGCCTCGGTAGAAGAGATTAAGAAAGTATATCGGCGGTTAGCCAGACAGTATCACCCGGATTTGAATCCGGGAAACAAAGAAGCTGAAGAGAAATTTAAAGACATTAGTGAGGCTTACGAAGTTCTCTCGGATGTGACTAAGCGATCGGAGTACGATCAATACAGCCGCTTCTGGAACAAGCGAGGCTTCCAAGGTAGAAACTTCGGCCAGTATAAAAGTTGGTTCAACCGCAGTAATAGTAATAGCGATCGCGCTACTGCTACGGAAGAAAAAGATTACAGTAACGACACTGACTTCAATAAGTTTATCGACGACTTGTTGGGACGCCGCCGAGAAAAGCGCGTGGTCACAACTGTACCGGAAGAACCTCCGAAACAAACTCCTTTAGAAGATATTTTCCGTCCCAAAACTACAAAGACTACATATACAATTCCCGCTCGTCCTAACCGCAAGGATATCGAAGCGCGACTGACATTGCCATTAGAAAAAGCTTACACCGGAGGCTTGGAACGCATTCGTTTGGAAGATGGGCGATCGCTGGAAATAAATATGCCACCAGCAATGGTAACAGATCAGCGCATCCGTCTCAAAGGTCAAGGCGTCGATGGCGGCGACCTTTACCTGATCATTACCGTCGCTTCTCATCCCTACTTTACAGTAGAAGGTGCCGATATTGTTTGCCAATTGCCCATCACTCCCAGCGAAGCAGTCTTGGGAGAACAAGTGCAAGTACCGACTTTGGACGGTCGAGTTAAAATTACAATTCCACCCGGAGTTAAGTCGGGACAAAGATTGCGCCTTGCCAACAAAGGTTATCCCGGAGATGATGGAGAAAGAGGCGATCAGTTAGTCGAAATTCAAATTGTTGTTCCCAAAAATCCCAGCTTACGAGAACGGGAACTGTACGAAAAATTGCGCGGTATCGAAACATTTAATCCTCGTGCCGATTTACCAGTGTAAAGATATGACAAATATTCAATCAATAACAACTGCGATCGCATCCCTTTACGAACAGGATTTTTATATGTGGTTACAAACAAATATAAACTTCTTAAAAGAGGGAAGGTTTGCAGAAATAGATATAGAAAACTTACTAGAGGAACTGGAAAGTATGGGGAGAAGTGAGAAAAATGCCCTAACCAGTAATCTGAGGGTACTTCTCATGCACTTACTTAAGTATAAATATCAGCCGGAAAAACGAACAAATAGTTGGCTTTACACCATTCGAGAACATCGCAAACGCCTCCGAGAAACCTTCAAAACCAGTCCGAGCTTATATCGTTTTTTTGAAGATATTTTTAATGAATCTTATCAAGATGCTAGGGAACTAGCCGCAGATGAAACAGGTTTATCTATTAAGATATTTCCCCCTGAGTCTCCCTTTACTGTAGAAGAAGTTCTTAATCCTGATTTTTTACCCCCTGAAAACGATCGTTCCGAA
>NZ_JACJUP010000637.1:0-3999 GCF_014748295.1 Planktothrix sp. FACHB-1355
TAAGTTTGTCAGGTAGCAAACCGAAGCGACCGAATGCGATCAAATCGCTAGCATTATTATTAGGCCCGGATTTTATGACTGATATCTTTACTGTGGAGACATCAGATCATGCCAGACTGCAAATTCAGTTGTCATATAACTGGTATTTCGATATCGATCGCCACGACGAAGCAGCAGCAGCTAAACTGTTTCAAGTGCCTGATTTTGTAGGAGATGCTTGCAAAGCGATCGCATCTCGCGTGCGCGGTGCTGTAGCGGGAGAAAAATTCGATGAATTTCACCGCAATTCTGCCCGAATTATCAGAACTGCCGTGTTTGGTACAGACAGTGAAGGTCGCGTGCGAGAGGAATTCCGCTTTAGAACCAATAACTTGGTAATCACAAACATCGACATTCAATCAGTCGAACCTGTTGATGAACGCACCTTAGAAAGTCTGCAAAAATCGGTACAAATTGCCATTCAAATTACTACCGATGCTCAAGAAGCAGCAGCCCGACAAGATGCGGAACGAATTGCCCAAGAAGCGAAAGCAAGATTAGAAAGACAGGCAATTGTTGATAAAAGTGCGGCAGAAGCAGAACGGCGAAATCTACTGGAATTGCAAGCAGAAAACGCTGCCATTCAATCTACAGGTCAAGCGACAGCAGAAGCAAGAGCGAAGGCAGAAGCTGCTAGAATTCAAGGACAATTAGCCGTTAATTTAGCTCAGCAAGAAGCAGAGGCGGCGCGAATTCGCTATGAAGCTGAATTAGCACAATTGAGAGCGAGACAGGAAGCTGAATTAGCTCATCAGCAAGCGCTAATTGCTTTGGAAATCCAAAAAGCAGAGCGAATGGCGGAAATTACCAGTACTGAATTCAGGCAAAAAGTAGAAGCGATCGGCCCAGAAACTCTCACCGCAATGGCGCAAGCTGGCCCGGAAATGCAGGCGAGACTTTTGCAATCGCTAGGTCTACAAAGCGTACTAATTACTGATGGAAAAAATCCCATAAATTTATTTAGTACGGCGCAGGGTTTGATTAGTCCTGTTGCTTCTCAAACACAGCAATTACCAAAGGCAGAAAGTTGATTATTTATAACCTTTTTCTGCCATAATTTGTATTGTTGTCTACCTTACAAGCAATGGAAAGTCAGGCAGGATTCATTTTCAAAGTGCTGATCTTCTCAACTGCACTGTCGGTATTAATTAAGTATGGAGGCCCGGTATTAAATGTTACGGCGAATCAGAGCCTTGCGCTGACGCTCGTCCTTCTGCCAAGTGCGATCGTCGGGCTTTTACTTTGGGGGCGGGTATGGCAGCAGGGAAAATAAGCCCACAGAGATTGTGATAGCAGTGGCGCTAATGTATGCTGGGGAAATTGCGATCGGCTAATTTAGCTGTATTCGATTCCGAATGTACTTGACAAGGCGCATTACACTCAAGGTAGCCCGAACAACTGGGAGTCAGCATTGTGAAATTGGGTCAAGCGATCGGCCTGTTACTAATTGCCATCTGTTTATACATACTGTGGCAAATTCGGCAAGTAATTTTACTCGTGTTTGCAGCTGTGGTGTTAGCGACTGCCTTGAACAGGCTAGCACGGCGGTTGCAGCAGTCCAGATTGTCGCGATTGTGGGCAGTAATGCTGTCAATTGCCATTATGGTAATCGTTCTGATTGGCTTTTTCTTGCTGATTGTGCCGCCCTTTGTCGCGGAAGTTCAACAATTAGTAGAGTTGTTCCCCAAAGGCGTCAATCGCATCAACCAATGGCTGAATCTGCTCAGAAATAATATTCCCACCCAATTCAACCAGTATCTGCCGGACATTAATAGCCTCAGCCAACAACTGCAACCGGTGGTCAATCAGCTTTTGGGCGGATCGGTCGCTTTTTTCTCGAATACCCTGGGGGGTATACTGAGCTTTTTACTGGTGCTGGTTTTGACATTGATGATGTTAGCCCAGCCCCAATCTTACCGTAAAACCTTCGTGCGCTTGTTTCCCTCCTTCTACCGACGGCGCGTAGATGGGATTTTGGATCAATGCGAAGTAGCGCTGGGTAGATGGATTATCGGCGCTTTGATCAGCATGAGCGTAGTTGCCTTGTTGAGTGTGGTTGGCTTATCGATTTTGGGAGTAAGGCTAGCGCTGGCTCAGGGTGTGTTAGCGGGATTGCTCAACTTTATTCCCAATATTGGCCCTACATTGAGTGTAGTCTTACCGATGACGATCGCACTCCTAGATGCGCCCTGGAAATCCGTCGCCGTCTTAATTGTGTACTTCTTCATTCAGCAGTTTGAGAGTAATTTTCTCACTCCCTACGTGATGGCGCAACAGGTAGCGCTACTACCGGCGATCACGTTAATGTCCCAAGTCTTTTTCGCTACATTCTTTGGATTCTTGGGGCTGATTTTAGCTTTACCTCTAACAGTTGTAGGACAAGTCTGGGTAAGAGAAGTGTTGATTAAAGATATCCTGGATGTATGGCACAGCGATCGGCAACTGGCCTTCGAGAGCGCCGGTATTGCCGAATCAGAGTCAGCAGCAGAAGCCGATCGACAAGCTCCCGTCTTGCCTGAAGATAGTCCAAAAACTCAACAAAAATCGAGTGTAGAAGATGACAATACTAATTAAACTGGCCTCAGTCTTAATCCAGCACAACTTCCAACAATTGTTTTAATTTTTAGTTGGAAATTTTTAATTTTATAGCAATCGCTTTCGTCAATTAGGGCGTTCTTAATTCCACCAAACCCGACGCCCCAGTCCTAGCCCCGACGCCCTAGCTATATATGCGAACAATTGCCGAAATAAACGATAAAATTACCAAAAAATCTGCGGTAGTTTGTACCGTCGAAGAATTAAAAGCGCGAGTGGCAGAAGCTGGCATCAGCCAAACTGCAAAAGAAGTCGATGTCATCACCACTGGCACCTTTGAGCCGATGGAATCTTCCGGAGCAATAATTAACTTAGGACACACCGATCCACCGATTAAAATTCGCTCCTGCTGGCTAGATGGAGTCTTAGCTTATTCTGGATTTGGCGCAGTAGATTTGTATTTGGGAGCCACCCAAAGCGTAGACTATCCTAGCACCTTGGAAGCAGGCGACGATCCAGAATCCAAAGAACGGGGTGGCGGTCATGTAATCGAAGATTTAATTGCTGGCAAACCCATCCAATTGCGAGCGGTCGGACAGGTAACTGATTGCTATCCTCGCCCATCATTTGAAACCACCATCACCCGCGACACAATTAACCAATTTTATCTCTACAATCCCCGCAATTTATATCAAAACTTTATCGTGGGAGTGAATGGAGGCGATCGGCCTCTGTATACTTACCTTGGCCCTTTGCAACCCAGACTTGCCAACGCCGTCTACTCCAACCCAGGTGCTATTTCCCCCCTCCTCAACGACCCAGATTTGCAACTAATTGGCATTGGCACCCGCATTTTCTTAGGCGGAGGAATCGGTTACGTAGCTTGGGAAGGCACTCAGCATTTCCCATTACAAAAACGATTGTCAAATCAGACACCAATTGGCCCAGCCGCTACCCTCGCCTTAGTTGGAGATGCCAAACAAATGAATCGTCGTTGGGTGCGCGGTTGTTACTTCAAAAATTACGGCCCTTCCCTCATGTTAGGCGTAGGTCTACCGTTACCTGTTTTGCATGAGGAAGTAGTAGAAAAATGCGCCGTACAAGACAAAGATTTAGTAGCGCCGATCGTAGATTTTTCCATTCCCCGCCGCGTGCGTCCTACCTTTGGTTTGGTAAGTTACGCACAATTAAAATCCGGTCGGATTCCGATTGAGGGAAAACAGGTCAGAGCTGCCCCTCTTGCCAGCATATATCTGTCGCGGCAAGTAGCTTTAGAGTTGAAACAGTGGATTCAAGAAGGAAAATTCACTCTCAGCGAACGAGTTGCTGCCATTCCAATGGATCGGTCTTTTTTACCCCAAGACCGATGGGGCGCAACTATTGCTTTGGAGTAAATTATCGGTGGGGGAGTGGGGGAGTGGGGGA
>NZ_JACJUP010000638.1:0-3913 GCF_014748295.1 Planktothrix sp. FACHB-1355
GTTTGATGTCTGTCAAACTTGAAGAAAATCAAACAAAACTAAGTTTGAGCGCTCGTTTGAGTTTAATGTATTTGCAAGCCAAAGGAATTACTTTACAAACTAAGAAACCGGGCGAGTTGCAATTAGGTAAAGCTGTATTTACTCCTTTTAGAGGAAATGATGGTGGCTATGTTCGCGCTAATTATGGTGGCTACCAAGTTTTGTTGAATTATCGCGGATTGGAGAATAAATTTCATCAAATATCAATAACTGATGTTTTGGCAAATCGAATATCGCCAGACTTACTGCGCGATCGCATAGTGCTGATCGGCGCAACCGGACAAAGCTTCAACGACCTGTTTCTCACTCCTTACAGTCGCAGTTCCCTCGGCACTGCAAAGCAAACTCCTGGTGTAGTTATTCATGCCAATTTAATCAGCCAGACCTTAAGTGCGGCACTGGAAGGACGGGCGCTCATAAAAGTATGGCCTGAACCGCTGGAGTGCTGGTGGATTTTTTTTTGGTCTACCTGCGGCGCAATTTTAGCCTCAATTTTCCCTCTCAAACGATACACACTTGGGAGCATTTTCCTACTTGGGTGCGGTTTGAGTAGCGGTTATTACCTAGCATTCTTGAATGGCTGGTGGATTCCCGGAGTTCCCTCACTTTTAGTTTTGGTCGGTTCTGCTGTTGTTAATACTGGCTATATTCTCATCGAAAATTTGCACATTTCCCATAAAAAATTAGAGGATTATTCGCGCACGTTAGAAGAAAAAGTAAAAGAACGCACCGTGGAATTAGAACGAAAAAAAGATGAGCTAGAGCAACAGGCGATCGAACTTGCCAAAGCCAAAGAAATTGCTGTTGCCGCTAACGCCGCCAAAAGCGCCTTCCTGGCAAATATGAGCCACGAACTTCGCACCCCCCTCAATGCTATTCTCGGCTTTACCCAGCTGATGGCTCGCGATGCTTCTCTGTCTAAAGAAAACCAAGAATACATAGGCATCATCAATCGGAGTGGCGAGCATTTATTAAGTCTCATTAACGATGTTTTAGAAATGTCCAAAATCGAACTAGGACGGCTAGAACTGAATGAAAATAACTTAGATTTATACAACCTAATCGACACTGTAAAGGAATTGTTTCAACTTAAAGCTGAATCCAAAGGCTTAGAGTTAATATTTGATGTAGAAATGGATGTGCCTCAATATATCATTACTGATGGCAAGAAATTACGACAAATTTTAATAAATTTACTGTCAAACTCTATTAAATTTACCGAGCGCGGTAGTGTGATACTTCACGTAAAAACTCTAAGTGAATCCTCTCCAAATAACGCTAAATTAAATCAAAAAGATTCCACTTTATTATTTGAAGTGCAAGATACTGGCTTTGGCATTGCTCCAGAAGAAATAAATAGTTTATTTGAAGCGTTTGTCCAAACAGAAACAGGTCGTAAATCTCAACAAGGAACAGGTTTGGGATTAGCAATCAGCAAACAATTTGTAGAACAAATGGGAGGAAAAATTAGCGTTCAAAGCCAGGTGGGTAAAGGAACTATTTTCACATTCAGTATTCAGGTGCAAGCAGCGTTGGCAACCGAAAATATAAAAGCAGAACCAACAGCGATCGCACTAGCACCCAATACCCCAAAATATCGCATCTTGGTAGTAGACGATCGATATGAAAATCGTCTACTATTAATTAAATTACTCGAATCCATAGGCTTCTTTGTGCGCGAAGCTAGCAACGGTGAGGAGGCAATTGCGATTTGGTCAGATTTTGAACCCCACTTAATTTGGATGGATATAAAAATGCCAGTTATGGACGGTTATGAAGCAACTAAAATAATCAAAGCCACACCACAAGGGAAATCCACCATAATTATTGCCCTAACTGCTAGCGCTTTGAAACACGAACGCGAATTTATGTCTGAAGCTGGTTATGATGATTTTTTACTCAAACCATTTTCGGAAAATTTGCTTTTAAACAAAATGGCGGAATATTTAAGTATTTCCTACGTCTATGCAGGAGAAGAAAAAACCGATTCACAAGCATCCAAAAATCTTTATTCTGCCCTAACAATCGAAGATTTGTGCGTGATGTCATCTTCTTGGGTACAAGAACTATATGACGCAGCATTAACCTGCGATGATGGGCAAATCATGGAATTAATCAAGGAAATTCCACAATCAAATACAAATTTGGTTCGCGCCCTAACCGATTTGGCACACGACTTTCGCTTTGACGTACTCATAGATTTAAGTATGAAATTAATCAATGAATAGCAAGTAGCAGACGTAAAATGTTGAAAAAGTTACTCAAAGCCTGGAAATCGCCACAAGAAAGAATATTAAATTTGCGCTTGCCAGAAAAGCATTCAATCCTATTCTGAGGAAGATCGGTTATACACTTGGAACAACAAGGAGTCGCGTTTTGGGAACGAAAACTATTTTGGAGAAACCTTTTTATCGAAGTCTGCCTGTCGCACCACATAACTAGGGGAGTCAACTGGCAGACTCCCTCCTACTTGATATTGGTAGTCCGAGTTTTGTGCTGACTTCATTTAGGCTGAAAGGGCAGGCTTAATTTCACTCATCAGTCTACCGTTTTTGTTCGAGCTTGTAAAAACAACTAATCTCAGACTCAACAAATATTAAGTCAGCGTCCAAACGCCATCCCAATCTTCCGATGGAGGATTTTGTAGCAAATACTGACAGCGTTTGAGAAACATCGCCGATGGTTTGTCGTTAATTTTCATATCCTCCACAATAACTGCAAACTCATTCATCGCCCGTCGAAACTTGCGATTTAGATAATGTTCGCGTCCTTGATTGTAATGTTCGATCGCTTTTTGCTTCTCCTCAGAAATTAGATCGGCACGCAACCCTAAAACTTCGTAAATAGCTATTGGTTGGTTTCTCCCTTTGGCATGAATGTAATCAAGCTCTCTAGCCCATATCCGCTCCGCGCAAGATTCGTATGTACTTTTACTAATAACGATATCGCAGCCATAATCCTTACTCAGACCTTCCAGATAAGCCGCGATATTTACGCCATCTCCGATTACAGTAAATTGGTTTAGTTTGCTGGAACCAATATTACCCGTGATGAGGGGATCGGAATTGATGCCAATACCTATTTGAATTGCAGGTTTTTTCTTGGCAACAAGATTGGCATTAAATTCTGCTAAACTTTGGCGCATTTCCAGGCCACTTTGCACTGACATCCAAGCACGCTCTTCTAAAGGCGAGGTTGCACCAAAAGTCACCATTATTAAATCGCCAATGTATTTATCTAAGGTGCCTTTGTATTTAATAACGACGTTTGACATTACCTCAAAATATTCGTTAAGCAGACCGATTACCTCCACTGGCTCCATGTTTTCCGTCAAAGTAGAGAAACTGCGGATACCTGAGAATAAAATCGAAACATCCCGGCGCTCTCCCTGAAATTTGGCCTCATCCATTCTAGGTAACTCCTGTATCAATTGCTGAGCCATATAGCGCTATATTCTACTCCTAAAGGGTTGCTCACACTGATGTCCCAACTCACCCCAAACATCGCCAACTTCAGTTTCAGTGGAGGCTTCAGTCAGTGTACTTATACATAAAGTGACTCTAAAAGGCTTTTGACGCCATGAGTAGCGACATGGGTATAATTGACCTGCGTCAACATAGTAGAGAGATTTACATCACTGACTTGAGAACCTTAAGTAACTCCAGCTACTCCAAGTTGCCATCCAGACTGACGCGATTGCAAGCATCAACTGCTACACTCCCACTGGTTATGAGCGTCAAATTGAGTTTTGTTTTGTAATATCAAAATTTTCAATTTTTTGTTGTTAATTATTAATTATTAATACAAAAATCGATCGTACACCTAATCCGAGTATAAATCCCCCCTGCATATAAAATTAACTTTACAGGCATTA
>NZ_JACJUP010000639.1:0-3938 GCF_014748295.1 Planktothrix sp. FACHB-1355
TCTGCTGTAACAACAGTGCCAGTAGCAATTTCACGAATTTCGAGATAACGCTCGTTTACTTCTTCTGCAATGGGAATTGTCACTTTTTCAGGTTGAACGGACAATGATAAAGTAGCAATAGTTGATGTTGGTTCTGCTTTTTTCCCAGTCACTACGGCAACATCGGGAATACCAACTAAAACACTTTCCTCATCACTACTAAAATAAGTTCGCTTTTCAATTTCGACTCGATATTTCTCGCTCAAACGATCCACCAAGTCATCTGCGATCGCTACAATTAAACGGTTATGTACCGCTGACCAAAATTCTGGATTTTCTAGGTAAGGGTTTATTCCGGGAAATGGCGATCGCATAGGATAATTTTAGGTAAATCATAGACTTATAGCTAGGGACTAGCGGCTAGGGCGTCGGAGGGGCGAAGCATTTGGTGAGAAATCTTTTGGTGAAAGTGAAAAATTATCGCCCAAATGCTTCGCCCCTACAGGGGAAGAAGGGATTAGGCGCGAGGGTTGGTTGGAATTAAGAATGCCTTAACCGCCTTGACTGTTGCTATATTTCTAATCATACCAACCAATTAAGATAAAAATGAGAGGGCAAATCTCTTAAGATCGGCTGAGTAAAATAGCGGGAAATAGGTCAATACTTTGCCCAAAAAGAGGGTTTCTTAGAGAAACCCTCTTTCTGGTTAAAACGATCGCACTCTCTCATCCTCCCCAATCTTCTCAGCAATCCACGCCACAATATCGGCAATTAAATTGGGCTGACTGGGTGAAAAGGATTGAAAGGGAATATGACACTGTTCGCTCACAACACAAATCGCGCCATCAAATCGGCTCAAATCGGTGAGGAAAATATCGCTAAATCCCTGCGGTGCTGGTGGTTGGGGATTTTCGTAAAATACTAAAACTGGTTGTTTCTTGCTGTTTCGTTTGAGCGATCGCCTGAAGGAATGCCAATAAAACTTCAGTTCCTGCATTGTTTCCGGTTCTCTGTTTTCCCTTTCCGGACAACCGAGATCGAGCATTTGGTCGTAAATTTCCAAAGCGGGATTATCGGGTTCGATAAACTTGCTACCGTCGATGCAAATTAAGTTAATCACCTGACTCAATTCCGGATGATTTTCTATAGCTTCTGCCAGAATTTCCGGTAATTCTGAAAGAGCGAAACCCTCCGTGACGGCAACGGTATTTGTTTGGCTGTGCCAAGCTTTATAAAAATCTGGATATGTCATATTTTGAGCGCAATGCCAAACAATTTCGTAGCAACGCCCGTACAGATCGAAATCGTTTTCGTAAACGCGCTCTGTCAAGAAATCCTTTAATCCAGTAACTCCCAACCCGCAGGAATTTTCATCGAGAATTACCCTCAAACTATGCACAACTCGTCCGCGAGTTTCTTCATCCCCAGAAGTATGGAGCAATTCGATTAAAGCAGCGATCGCATCTTGATTGCCTGGGTCGATTTGCCCTAAACTGGTAGCAGCTTGCCAACGAGTAAACTCATCCTGACTGGTTTGCAGCAGGTGCGTCAAAGCGTCGCGAGCTTCTTCGTTACCCAGGGCGAGATATCCCAAACTCCTTGCAGATCTTCTCCGGGTTTCTTGATTGTGGCTGTTTCGCACTAGCTGAGATAAAGCAGTTATAGCTTCCTCATTTCCCGGATCGATTTGCCCTAAGTTTTGAGCGGCTAATCTGCGGGTATCTTCATCTCCAGATGTGCGAATTAACTTACACAAAGTAGCGATCGCTTCCCGGTTTCCCGGATCGATTTGCCCTAAATTTTGAGCGGCTAATCTGCGGGTATCTTCATCTCCAGATGTGCGGATTAGGTGAATCAAAGCATCGCGAGCTGCGGAATTACCGGAATCGATTTGCCCTAAATTGTAGGCAGCTTGTCTGCGAGTATCTTCATCTCCAGATGCGTGCATTAACTCAATTAAAAGTCCGATCGCTTCTGGATTCCCCGGTTCGATTTGCCATAAATTCTGGGCGGCTAATTTGCGAGTGTCTTCATCTCCAGAAGTATTAATTAACTGAATTAAGGCGTTGCGTGCTTCCGGATTGCGCGGATCGATTAGCCCCAAATTATAGGCGGCTAATCTGCGGGTGTCTTCATCGCCAGAAGTATGTATTAACTGAATTAGAGCATCGGTAGCTTCGGCGTTTCCGGCATCGATTTGCCACAAATTAAGGGCGGCGATACGGCGGGTATCTTCATCTGCGGAATTGCGGATCAAGTCAATTAGATCTGCGATCGCGTGTGTATTTTTGGGATCGATTTGCCCTAAATTATAGGCAGCTTGGTTGCGCGTATCTTCATCCTCGCTATTTTGTAGCAATTCCAAAAGAGCGTAGATAGCATCTGGGTTTCCCACTCCAATTTGCCCTAAACTTTTAGCACAGCGCCTGCGAGTCTCTTCATCTCTGGAAGTTTGCAGCACTTCAATTAAGGCGGCGATCGCTTCTGGAGAACTTGCGCCAATTTGCCCCAACATTTGGGCCGATCGCCTGATAGTTTTATGTTGCTGACTGTTGTGCAGCAAGTCAATTAAAGCGGCGATCGCTCTGGAACGTTCAGTTTTTTGCAGTGCTGTTTTCGCTTCTTTTTCTAGGGCGAGGAGCGAAGTGCGATCGAGTAAAGCAGTTAGAGTTTTTTGACCGGAAAACTTATGCCTGGATGCACTATCTTTATTCCGCATTGCTGACAGAGAGTTGCACCATCTTTGCTTCTCTATTTCATAAGCAAACGTCCAGTGAACGAGCTGAGCCAAAATCCCATCAGCAAAGCTACAATCTTTAAATTCGGCAATCCCTGCTGCTGCCAAAAAATAAGCGCGATACTCATAAAAATGCTGACAACCGTCCTCAAATTCTAACAGTGCAGCGATCAACTCTTCTTTCTGCTCTTTTGCGACTTCCTCCCGCCCCAACCAAAGCAAAATTACTTCCCGCCACTGGGGTTCAAAAATGCGGTAAGCTCCCATACTGGGGTTGCGGGGAATGTGGTTGAGGAAATAGCGCCAATTCGGAATTGCCTGCGCCGCGAAATATTCTTGGAAAGTGGGATGGAAAAAAGCGTAAACTTCTTCGTGAGGATGTTCTGCGGTTACTCCCACATGATTTAGCCAACCTAGATCGAGAGCTAATTGAAACTGTTGGTACTGGTTCCCCAGCACTTTCTCTACAAAACTATGCCGCAACCTAAATCGAGATTCTTTGGCATTAATTGCTTCTAAAGCTAATTTTCCCAGGCTTTGAGTAAGAGCCTGTCGCTGTTGTTTGGTTGTGGGAAATCGCTCTTGTTTCCATTCATAAATTCCTTCGACAAACTGTTCGTAAAGTCCGGCTTTGGTGTTGGGCAATTCACCAGCACCAAATTGCCAAATATGACATAAAAGTGCCAACCTAAGAGGATTTTTGGCTGCATCGTCGATCCGCTCTCGTCCCGCTCGATCGATCTCTCGTATCAAGCACTTACCCGACTGGGGATTATCGCGGAACCAATGGCGGATGAATTCTTTTACCTGAGCGCGGTTAAAGTCTAAGTTGCGATAAGTGGCGAAGGATTCGAGCGCATTTTTGCCACTATCCCAAACATTCTGCCTACAGGTTAAAACAATTTGGGCGCGATCGAGCCAACCGGAGAGCTGGTTTGCGATCGATGTTAGGGGCGAAATTCCCCCAGATCCCTCGTCCATTTCGTCTGCGCCATCTAGCAGCAACCAAACTCGACCTTGATTGAATTGGTCAACAAAATCATCCTGAATTTCCGGTGATAGTCGCGCTTTGCGAATGGCGTCTTTGAGCCAATCTTCTAGTAAATATTGGTCGAGTTTGAGGTCTTTGTCTTTATCTTGCCAATCAGCTAGGGAAACCCAAATCGGTAAATCTTCGGTGTTTTCTAATACCCAAAAAGCTATCTTTTGTAAAAGGGTAGTT
>NZ_JACJUP010000064.1:0-12013 GCF_014748295.1 Planktothrix sp. FACHB-1355
TGCTTTGGCACAAGCTCGATATTTAATAGCAGCTGGTGCCGATATTCTCGATATCGGCGGTCAATCAACTCGCCCTGGCTCTGCTGAAATATCCTTACAAGAAGAACTTGACAGAGTGGTGCCGATCGTGCAAAGGTTACGGGACGGGCAAGATGCTCATCCCACAATACCGATTTCTGTCGATACTACAAAAGCAGCTGTAGCAAAGGCTGCTGTTGCAGCTGGTGCAAATATAATTAATGATATTTCTGCTGCGACTTTCGACCCAGAAATGTTGCCGACAGTAGCACAATTGGGCGTTCCAATTATATTGATGCACATTCGGGGTACGCCGCAAACTATGCAGCAGATGACTGATTATCGAGATTTGATTGGGGAAATTTACGAGTTTTTGGCAAGTCGAATTGCAGATGCGATCGCAGCTGGAATTAAGCGAGAAAAAATTATCATCGATCCGGGTATTGGCTTTGCTAAAACTTATCAGCAAAACATAGAAATTTTGCGAAGATTAGCCGAATTTCGCGCTCTGGGCTGCCCGATTTTAGTGGGGCCATCCCGCAAAAGCTTTATCGGACATATTCTCGATCGACCAGACCCCAAACAGAGAGTATGGGGAACCGGTGCAGCTTGTTGCGGTGCGATTGCCTTTGGTGCTGACATTCTGCGCGTTCACGATGTTAAAGAAATGCGAGATGTTTGTCGCGTCGCCGATGCCATCTTTCGATTTTAGATTTTGGATTTTGGATTTTGGATTGAATTTTTTATGTCTTTTTTGACTTTTGACTTTTGACTTTTGACTTCCCGACGCGCTATTTCTGTTTTCCCTCCTCATTTTCATTGTGAGAATTTAGCAACTCTGCTAGCGCTTCTGTCATCGCTTTCGGGTCCATAAACAGAATTTTGGAATTAGGACTTTCACCCAGTCTAAAGTTAGCATCGACAAATCTTTGGGCTAACAAAAACTGCAAAACTTCCTTACTGTTAGGTTGCGATCGCAAAGCTTCCGAAAGTCGTTTCATATATTCCAAAGTAGCCTCAGCCTCTAAAATAGCGGCGTGTTTTTTGATCTCAGCAGCTTTCTCTTGTTGCATCGATTCCAGAACCTTTGGCGCTGGTATAATATCGCGAATTTCCACGCGAGTAACCTTGACACCCCAAGGTTCTGTTGCTTCGTCCAATTCCTGCAACAGTGCCTGATTAATTTCCTTTCTCCCAGAAAAAGTCTCGTTTAATTCCATCTGACCGATTTCAGACCGCAACATCGTCAAAACTAAGTTTTGAATCGCCTCCTCAACATTATCAATAGCGTAATAAGCTCTTTTCAAATCCAAAATCCGCCAATACACAACAGCATCGGCTTTGAGAGAAACATTATCTTTAGTAATTGCTTCCTGGGGAGGAATATCCAGAACTCGCTCGCGTGTTGTCTCTTCCCAAACTATAGTGTCGAGGAAAGGAACTATAAAATTAACACCCGGTTTCAGCGTAGCAATGTATTTGCCCAAGCGCTCTACCAAAGCTTCATATCCTTGATTGATGATTTTGACCGAACCTATTAAGTAACCGATCGTCAGTAAGGCAAGGGCGGCGAATATCGCTTCCATAAACAATTTCTCCTGCTCAACTTTTGCCAAGTTATCTGGGAAAGCAGCTATTGGCAAATGGGAATTTCAATGCAGAATTCGGCTCCTGACCCTGGTGTGGAAATACACTTTAAAACACCTCCATGTTTTTCGACAACAATTTGATAGGCGATCGCCAAGCCCAAACCAGTACCTTTACCGACAGGTTTAGTCGTGAAAAACGGATCGAACAAACGCATTTTGACATCTTCCGTCATGCCGAGACCATTATCAGAAATGCGAATCACAGCGCGGCAGGTATCAGAGGAGAGGTAAGTGCGAATACGGATCAAAGGCGTAGAAGAAAATTTACTCAGTCGTGCCCTTTTTTCCCCCTGTTCTTCTGCTTCTTCAAGGGCGTCGATCGCGAAGCGTGACTCCAAAGAGTCAATCGCATTGCCGATAATATTCATAAATACCTGATTTATTTGCCCAGCATAACACTCCACTAAAGGCAGGTTGCCGTATTCTTTAATTATCTCAATACCGGAATGTCGGCTGTTTTTTTCCCAAGTTACTGTCTGAGAATGCAGTCGATGCTGCAATATTAACAAGGTACTATCGAGACCTTCGTGAAGATCGACTGGCTTCATTTCTGCTTCATCTAAGCGAGAAAAATTCCGTAAGCTAAGGACAATCTCGCGAATGCGTTCTGCCCCCACTTTCATCGAACCGAGCATTTTGGGCAAATCCCCAGTCAAAAAGTCGAGGTCAATAGCTGCCGCTAACTGCTGAATTGCCGGTACTGGTTCGGGGTAATGTTTTTGATAAAGTTCGATTAGCTCTAACAAATCTTGCAGATAGTCGCTAGCAGGGATAAGGTTACCATAAATAAAGCTAACCGGATTATTAATTTCGTGAGCGACACCGGCGACCATCTGACCCAAAGAGGACATTTTTTCGTTCTGAATCAATTGGGTTTGAGTTCTTTGCAATTCGAGCAAAGTTGCTTGCAGCTCGGAGGCTTTTTGGCGCAATTTTTCCTCGGAGCGACGTAAAGCTTCTTCCGCTTCTTTGCGATCGCTAATATCCATCAGCAATCCATCCCAAAGAATTTCCCCATTGGCTAACTTTTCCGGACGGGCAGCACCTTGTATCCACTTAATTTTTCCCGATGGAGTCATGCAGCGCCCCTCCCAGCGCCAAGGTTGAAGCTGTTGGGCAGAAACACCAATTAACTCGTTGAAGTGTTCTCGATCTTCTGGAGGAACGGTAGCAAACATCAGCTGCGCGTTGTTTTGAACTGCTTGTGGTTCGAGTTCGTAAATTTCTCTCAAACCGGAGCTGATGTAGGGAAAACAGAATGAGCCATCTGGCCGCAATTGAAATTGATAGATAACTCCCGGCACATTGGCTACCAGCTTTTGAAATTTTGCCTCAGCAGCTCTCAGCGCTGCTTCTGTAGATTCGCGTGCTGCCTCGAGCTGTTTGCGATCGGTTATATCGCGAGCATTAGCATAACACAATCCCTGTTCGCGGATAGAAATAGCATTCCAGGATAACCATTTATAAGAACCATCTTTACAAAGATAGCGATTTTCAAAGGTAATTGTATCAGAGCCTTGAGATATTTTCTCCAATTCAAGCAAACTTCTTTCGCGATCGTGAGGATGGACAAATTCAATAAAAGGTTTCGCTAGAAGTTCTTCTTTGCTGAAACCAAGTGTTTTTTCCCAAGCTGGATTGACTTGTTTGAAGTAACCGTCGAAACCCGCAACGCACAGCATATCCAGCGATAGGGTAAAAAATCGATCGCGCTCTTCCTGAGCTTGCTTGCGGGAGGTAATATCGTTCTGCACGCCGATAAAGTGAGTCACCAGACCTTCGGAATTCCGCACTGGTGAAATTGTCAGCTCGTTCCAAAAAGTGGTGCCATCTTTGCGGTAATTCTTTAAGTTTACCTGACAGTCGCGCCCTTCGCTGATGCTAGCGCGAATTTGGGCCAAGGCAGCAGGATCGGTTTCCTGACCCTGTAAAAAGCGACAGTTACGTCCGATTACCTCTTCGGCGGAATAGCCGGTGATCCTTTCAAATGCACGATTGCAATAAATAATCGGTCTATCTGGCAAGGAACAGTCGCTAATCACCACCCCGACGCTACAGGCGTCGATCGCTTGCTCTAGCAGACGCAGGCGATCTTCTATCTGTTCTGGCTCGTTAATGTAGCGGCAGACGACTGCTTCGTTTGAGTATTTGACCGATTCCGGGTTAGCTTCTTTCAGTTGCATGGTTTCCTTAACCAGATTTTCTGGCTCTACTTCGCACCCCGTTAAATTGACGTCGCCTGCTAGCGCAAGCGATCGGCCTGGTTCTAGTCTAAAAGTATTTAGCTAAAGTAAAATTTACAATCAAATTTTTCTAATTAATATAATAAAATATCTATGCTAAAATTCCAGCCTTGTTTCTGTTAATATAACTAATAAAAATCAGTATTTCAAGGCCAAAGTGGTGATTTTAAAATTAGCCGATACAGAAAGGGTAAAGTAATTCTAGGTTGGATTTTGCTAGAGCTTAACCCAACCGACGCTTTCCTGAAGATCAAATTTAAAATTTCCTACAACACAGCTGCTAAATTCAGCCACTGAAAGACAATCGCAGGTAGTTCTGCATTTAGTCGCAAAGGTAATTCCGAGGTAGAGAGAGATTGGGCATAAGCTGGTGTTAAAAACGGTTCGTAGTTTTTTGCTTCCGGGGTCAGCTGTTTGATGAAAGCTAGCGTCGCACCTTTAACCACTTGACGCAGCGGTTCGGCTTCTTCTCCTATTCGCTCTCTCAGCAGAGTATTTCTACCGTAACTGCCTGGGTTACCAACGCTTAAATGAGTAGCGCCAATTGCGGTTAAAAGATATTTAGTACCGCCAAGCTGGGTAAAAGGTTGCAGCTGATGTGCGATCGCAGGTGTAAAAGCATCTTCAGTGCTGGCTAAAATCATGGTGGGAATTGCTACCTTTTTCAATCCGCTCTTTCCCTGACTGGGGCGAGAAGGGCCAAACAGTTGACCGATGAGGGGGTTGAGCGCGATCGCTGCAACTATGCGATCGTCCCGCAATTGCAGTTTGCGATCGGGCAGATCGGCAGCAGCGCACTGCAACCACTCACCCGGAGACGGGAGTAAAGGAGCATTTAAAGACAAATTTTCTCTGTTTCTACTATTTGCAGAACTTCTATTTGAGTCAACAGCAAACATAGATTTACAAGCTTGTTTCAAATAGTCTAAATTAACTTCGGCTCCACCCAAAGCTAAAGCAGTGTAACCTCCTAAAGAATGACCGATCGCCGTGACTTGTCGAGTGTTAATTTTGCCCTGTAACGCCCCTGGTTTCTCGTTCATTTTTGCCAGTTCATCTAACAAAAAGCTGACATCTTTAGGTCGATCGATAAATTCGCTGGGTGGGATTAAACTGTTCGGTTCACCGCTCACAGATGCTCTCGATACGGAAGTATAGTTGCTACCGGGATGCTCGATCGATGCTACCACGATTCCGTGCGAAGCTAAGTGACGAGCCAAATATTCTAAAAAGGTGCGATCGGCACCAAAGCCGTGAGACATTACGACGAGAGAACCAGCGGAATTATCGCTGTAATAAATATCTACAGGAATGGTGCGATCGCGTTGTCGATCTTCAAAAGTTAGGGTTTTTTTGATGACGCGCTCTTCACCTGGGGCAGCTGGGTCAACAGATGCGCGAAAGCGGGAGGTTTCGACAGTTAGTTCCCGTTCTAATAAAGGGCCTAGAGCGTGGCTTTGCCAATAGGAGGGGTTAAACTGAAGGGCGACAGCGATCGCCTCAGTCGCATCTACGGTCACGGTTTCACCAGGTAGCGATCGCAGAATTCCGATTAAGGTGATACCGTTTGCTTGTCGTGCTGCTACGGCGATGGCAGCTTGAATTTGCGCGATACTGAAGTCGGGTATAGCGCGTTTCAAAGCTGTGAGCAACTGCTCTGACATGGGCGATCGCAACCAATTTTCGATAAATTTATCTGTTAGGTTGGGGTCGAGTTGCAAACGTTGAGAAAAAGCTTCTCGCACGCTGGAAGTCAGCAGAAAAGAGAAAGGTTTCAAAGCAGCAGATAACTCTCCCGTTTTGGCAAACCGATCTAAATCTGCTACTCTGACCGACTGCTCGAACGGGCCAAGGCGCAACCTCAAGCGATCGACTGCTACAGCAGGTGCTGCTAGGGAAGTTAAAAGTAAAAAGTCAAAAGTCAAAAGCAAAAGAAATAAATTAAATTTTTGGGGTTTTATATTTGCCATTTTTCCAATTTGGTTCGCCATAGTTTTTGACTTTTGAGTTAATGAATTGCTCAGATATTCAGCCCCTGTGCCTTTCCTAATTTAGCCTTTATTTTGCGCTACGGGGATTTCAATGCTGAACTCCGAGCCTTGTCCTAGTTCCGAAAGACAGTTTAATACTCCACCGTGTTTTTCTACCACAATTTGATAGCTAATGGATAAACCCAAACCGGTACCTTTGCCTACGGGTTTGGTAGTGAAGAACGGGTCAAATAAACGAGCTTTGACGGCTTCTGTCATACCAGGGCCATTGTCCCGAACTCTAATGGCTACTCGATCGAGTATGCGTTGTTTTGTGTCATCAGTCGCCAACTTCTGAGTGGTGACGATTTCAGTGCGAATCTCGATCTTTCGAGGTGCGGGTTGATTTTCCAGAGCGTCAATGGCGTTATTGAGGATATTCATAAACACCTGATTCAGTTGACCAGCATAGCATTCTACTGGGGGCAAATTGCCGTAAACTTTAACTACTTCTATGGGAGGATAATTTGGTTTCGCTTTCAAGCGATTGTGTAAGATTAGCAGTGTATTCTCGATTCCCTCGTGGATATCCACCGTTTTCATGTCGGCTTCGTCGAGACGGGAGAAATTTCGCAAACTCAGCACAATTTCGCGGATGCGATTGGCTCCTATTTTCATAGAATTGAGGATTTTGGGGAGGTCTTCCAGCAAAAAGTCGAGGTCGATCTCTTCTGCCAATGCTTGAATTTCTGCTGGTGGAATGGGATAGTGCTGATGGTAAAAGTGTAACAAGTTTAACAAGTCTTGGATATACCGATCGGCATGAGTGAGATTGCCGTAAATAAAGTTGACCGGGTTGTTGATTTCGTGAGCGACACCGGCTACCATTTGTCCCAAACTGGACATTTTTTCGCTTTGAACTAGCTGGGCTTGAGTTTGTTTTAATTGGTGCAAAGTTTGTTCTAGCTGGTAGGCTTTTTCCTCAGCTTGTTGAGTGGAATGTTGGGCTTGGGTGTAAAGTTGCCTGAATCGCTCTTCCGATTGCCGCAACGCTTCTTCTGCGACCTTGCGATCGGTGATATTTTGGACTAAAACCATGCCTGCGAAGATTTCTCCCTCCTGATTGGTAACTGGTAAAATTTGCAACAAATAGGTTCTATCGCCATAAGGCATTTCAGAAACTGTCTTAGTGCCAGCAAGTGCCGCTCGATATATCGACTCAATGCTAGACCAGATTTCCGGTGGCCATACCTCCCAAAGCGTCTTACCTTCCATTAACTCTTTTGAAAGTCCGATCGCCCCTAGTTCGGTTCCGTCCGCCAGTAAGTAGCGCAAATCGCGGTCAAATAAAGCTACCGAACCGTTGGGAAAATTCCGGGCGAGGGTGCTGTACAGTTCTTCGCTGCGCCGCAGGGCTTCCTCCGAGCGTTTGCGAGCGCTAATATCCCGAACAATTACAATCGTTCCATCTTCGAGTAATGGCGATAGCCTTGCTTCGTAAAAGCATTCTCCTTGCGGCATCGGTAAAGAATACTCAATCGTAACTAAGGAGCGAGTTTGCTGTAATTCAGCTATTGCGTCTTGTAATTTTTGTCCAATTTGTGCTGGTAAAACCTCGTCCATCCGTTTTCCGAGAAAAACTTGTGGTGGCGCGTAAAGATGCTGTGACTGTCCGGCCATATAATCTAAAATTGTGCCATCGCTAGCAAGCCGGAAATATATATCGGGAAGAGCCTTAAAAACTGCCTTCAATTCTGCTGTAGTTTGGCGGAGTTTTTCCTCTGAGAGCTTGCGATCGGTAATGTCCTGCGTCACGCCAATAATCCCGACGATTTTTCCTTCTGGGTTAGGGTAAGGGCATTTTGTCGAAAAATAAGTTCTGGTAATGCCGTTAACTACTAAAACTTCCTCTAATCTCTCCGTTTTACCGGATGCGATAATGCGTCTATCTGTTTGGATGAGTTTACGTGCTATTTTAGGCGGGAGCAACTCAAGATCTTTCTTGCCAATTATTTCTTCTATAGTTCTTCCGAAAACGCTAGCCCCGGCAGAGTTGATCATCACATAACGACCTTCAATATCCTTGACAAAAATAGGATTTGCTGTGCCTTCAATAACGGAATTTAAGAGGTTATTGCCAATCTCGACATCTTTTTTTGCTGTTTCCAGTGCTTCTTGTACTCGCTGGCGATCGACTATTTCTGCCTCCAACTGCCGAATCACATTCCTTAATTCAGCAGTGCGCTCTTGCACGCGACTTTCTAAAGTTTCGTTAAGCTGTTTGAGAGCTAGCTCTGCTTGTTTGCGATCGGTAATTTCTTGCCAGAAACCGATTAACTCCAGCAGATTCCCCTCATTGTCTCGGATCGCTCTCACTTCATCGTGCATCCATCGGTAAGTGCCATCTTTGTGGAGGAAGCGGTATTCATTGCAGTCATAATCCCGCTCAAACAAATGCGACATCCCCTCCAATACGCGAGGGGCATCTTCTGGATGAATATGACTTAGCCAGAAGTGGGAATCTTCTAAAAAATCTTTCGGTGCGTAGCCCATCTGCATTGTAACATTTTGACTGACAAAGGTAGCGCCAAAATCGTCATTAGCTTTGCAACTGTAGATGACTGCCGGACTTGCATTCACAAGATGTTCCCATCGTTTTTGTGTTTTGTACAGTTCTGCCTGTGCTTGTTTTCTTTCTGTGATATCGATGAAAACTATCACAGCACCTTTGATTGCTTCTCCATCTAGGATTGGATAGGAGGAATATTCGACAGGAAAAGCTGTGCCGTCCCGCCGCCAAAAAACTTCGTTATCCACGCGGCAACCGATTCTTTTGTAAAAAGCACAAAAGATGGGACATTCAGAACTGGGATATGCGGAGCCATCGCTGTGAGTGTGGTGGATTAACTCGTGCATATCTTTACCCAAAAGTTCTTCGGGTTTATATCCCAGCATCTCTGCTGCTGCTTTGTTAATTAAGGTACAGCTTCCTTCTAAATCGATTGCGTAGATACCTTCGCCTGTTGATTCTAGAAGTAATTGAATGCGATCGGCTAATTCCAAACGCTCTTGTTCGGCTCGTTTGCGTTCTGTTATATCGGTGGCGACGCCGCAGACTGCGTAGAGAACTCCTGTAGCGTCGTACAGAGGAAACATGCTGGCAATGTAAGTATGTATGCCATCTTGTTGAGGAACGAGTTCTTCCCATTCTAGAGGAGTTCCAGTTTCGAGTACCTTGCGATCGCTCTCGCGAAATCTATCGGCGATATCGCGGGGTAAAATATCGTAGTCGGTCTTACCTTCGATGTGTTTTCGACTTACTCCAAATAACTTTTCATGCCGTTGGTTAGAGAAAATATATCGCCCTTGAGTGTCTTTGGCGAAGATGACTGCGGGAGAATTATCGAGGATAGCTTGTAGCCGTTGTTCGCTTTCCCGCAGTGCTTCTTCAGTTCGCTTGCGATCGCTGATGTCGGTGGTTGTTCCTATATAACCCTTAATCTGATGGGTGCTATTTTGCTGCACAGCTGCTTGACCGAATACCCAGATTGTTGTACCGTCGGAATGCTGAAAACGGTATTCTGAGCTAAACGGCAACTCGGCTTTTACAGCTTGCTGCCACTGTTGCAAAACGCGATCGCGATCTTCCGGATGTATAGCTTTTAACCAACCCTGTCCCAGCGCCTCTCTGGGAGTTAGTCCTGCGATCTCCTGCATTCGATCGTTGACGTATAGGTAGCGTCCCTCAGCATCGGTGTGGAATATTCCGACTGGAGATACTTCTGTTAATGTTTGGTAGCGTTCTTCGCTCTCCCGCAGCGCTTTCTCTATGTGCTTGCGATCGCTGATGTCGTAAGCTATTGCATACGCCGAACCATCTGCTGTCAACTCGGCTCCCGTCCACATCAGCCACTTATAACTGCCATCTTTGCAGCGGTAGCGATTTTCAAAATAGATGGTATTGACGCCTTTTGAGAGCTTTTTTGCTGCCGCTAGGGTCGCTTCTCGATCTTCGGGGTGGACAAATTCGATCGCTGCTTTTCCCAACAGTTCTTCCCTCCTAAAACCCAGCGTTTTTTCCCATCTGGTATTGACGTGCTGGAAATAGCCGTTTTTATCGAATATACAAACTAAATGCCGGAAAAAATTCCCAGATACCTTTGTTTCTATCCGTTTGTACTCGCCTAACTTCTCTAATTTTGCATTTTTAAGAATCATTTTTTTACCTCATAAATCTAGTTCAATATTTAGAGCAATATTTTTTTCAAAACCTATACAAAACTATGCACTTATACAAATTTCTTAATACTTTATTTTTAGCTTGGTTACCTCTGACGAATCTGACTGTGTTTATATTTTTCCCATTTTTCTAAAAAATAGCAACATAAAGCTCGATCGTCAGCAACTACAAGAGTTAGCTATGCTGCTACCATTAATACCCTTTCTTTTATAAATCTGCAATATTAATTTTTTTTTACAAAAATCTCTTCAGAGGCTACCCAGGTAGATTGTCAATAAAACAACACAAAAACTTTATGCTGTTATAATTAAGATGGCTTTATATATACTTTAGTGAAAAATTCAAACAAACAAAGAATTTAGCCGATCGCATCAGCTATCTGCTTTCAAGTTGATTTATATACTATCTCAGTCCCCCGTGATGTGTATAAATACTTCCCGAATATGACCGCGCTGGCGATGTTCCCAAATGTAAATTCCCTGCCAAGTACCCAGCACCAATTCGCCTTGAGAAATAGGTATTTGTTCAGATGTTTTGGTAAGGACTGTCCGAATGTGGGCGGGCATATCATCAGGCCCCTCAGCATTGTGGATGTAGCGCTGACTATCCTCCGGTACCAGCTTAGCAAAGAATTTTTCCAAATCTAGCAGAACATCCGGATCGGCATTTTCTTGAATCACTAAACTAGCAGAAGTGTGGCGCAAAAACAATGTACAAAGGCCAGTTTTTATACCCGATTCAGCAACTATATTTTCCACTTTAGCAGTAATGTTGCACAAAGATTTACCTGCTGTTTTAATGGTAAGTAATTGTTGGTGACAAGCCATAGTTTGGGAAATTAATTATTTTGCAAATAGTTGACAATTTCTTGTGCGATCGCTTCGGTGCCATCTTTCGGTAACGACTGAGTTTGACGGGGCGGTTTTAGCGGTTCGTGCAGAAATCCCCAACCGCCCTCAAAAAACTCAGTTGGGCTGATAATTTGATGATAACCGTAATTTTGAATTCCTTCTATGAGTAAAGGCGATTCGGCAAAACCTTCTCGCGTTAGGGTAACAATCGGAACATCAAGTCGCAAAGCTTCGGAAAAGGTGCTGTATCCGGGTTTGGAAATTACCCGTCCGCATAAAGGCATCACATCGACCGGACGGCACTCGCCACCGTCAATTGGCAGTAAATTAGGAAAATCGGGTAGATCGCGATCGAAACTGATAAATTGCCAGTCGGGAAATTTGAGTACGTTTTCGTAAGGAATTTGTTGTAAACCCAAACCGCCAAATGTGAACAGAATCGTTTTTTCTGGCGATGTAGTTATATTAAAGCGAGTGCGTAGTTCGTCTAAATTGTATCGGGGCGAACCGCCAGTCAAACCCACATCATCGATAACTGGAAAGGCACTCATCGGTTCGTGAAGAGGTAGGCGAAATAAGCGATCGCACTTACTAAAACATTCGCCAATCCAATCAGCTATTTCAATAAATTCTCCACCCCAATCACCATAGATAAAATCCCAACCAAAATTGCTCATCATCCAACATGGTATCCCAGCAGCTTTGGCAATAACCGCTGCCAAAGGTGGAATATCTGCCAGCATTAAGCTGACTCGGTTTTGGCGAATAAAACTAGCTTCTGTCGCCACTATAGATTGCTGCTTTTTGATAATTTCCCGCAGTTTTTCCAGTGTAGCTGCTTTATCCATATTCAAGCTATCTGACTGGATGACTCCCACATCAAAACCGCGAGGACGATGAATAAAATCTCCTGGAATATAGGACTCCAGCAACCATCGCGGTGCTGTTGTCACCATAATTAATAACACTTCTGGATTTAAGCGCTGAATTTCGGCGGCGACAGATGCTGCACGCACTGCATGACCGAATCCATGATTGGTGA
>NZ_JACJUP010000640.1:0-3985 GCF_014748295.1 Planktothrix sp. FACHB-1355
CTAGCCAAAACAGTCGAACTTCGCCAAGAAGTTGACAATCCCTATATCATCGGCGTACCTCTAAAAGAACAGCAGGAAATCTTCACCGGACGTACTCACTTCGGTACTCGCATCGAACAATTAATCCTCGATCGCCGCCGCCCACCTTTGCTACTATACGGACAGCGACGTATGGGCAAAACCTCTCTCCTCAATAACTTGGGACGCTTGCTACCCAATAGCATTATCCCCATGTTTGTAGACTTGCAAGGGCCAGTTTCATCAGCCAGTGACTATGCTGGTTTTCTCTACAATATCGCCAGAGCAATGACAGACTCAGCCAAACGTCAAAGTGCTGTCACTCTCCCACCCCTCACCCGCGAAACCTTAAAAGTTGACCCATTCACCAGCTTTGATGAATGGCTGGATAATGTAGAACAAACCCTAGACCAAAATATCGCCCTGCTTTCCTTCGATGAATTCGAGGCGCTAGACACCGCCATCAGCAAAGGACGCTTTGACGAACAAGACGTATTGGGAATGCTGCGTCACCTCATCCAACATCGTCCCCGCTTCAAACTGCTGCTAGCTGGAAGCCATACAATCGAAGAGTTTCAGCGTTGGGCTAGCTACTTAATCAACGTGCAAGTCTTGCATATCAGCTATCTGAAAGAACCGGAAGCGCGTCAGCTAATTGAGCGACCCGTGAAAGATTTTACCTTACGCTACGAACCGGATGCGGTTGAGCGAGTCCTGCAACTCACGCGCTGTCACCCGTTTCTAGTGCAACTGCTGTGCGCGGAAATTATCTACCTGAAAAACGAGCAAGACCCCTCGGTGCGTCGCTTGGCAAATTTAGCGGATGTGGAAGCAGCAGTACCAGCAGCTTTAAACAGTGGCAGTTTCTTTTTTGCCGATATTCAAAATAATCAAGTAGATGCAGCAGGTTTAGCTTTGCTGCGTTTCATCGCCGCACAAGGAGAAGGTGCTACTGTTAGTCGAGAAGTTTTATCCCGTCAGTTTGCCGATAATTTAGATAGTATTCTCGAATTGTTATTGCGACGAGAATTAATTGAGGAAATTGGTGAAGGATATCGTTTCCAAGTCGAGCTAATTCGATGTTGGTTTGCCAGGAAATAGTAGTCGATATCGCACCTCATACCTCTAATTTAGCTTTTCGTAATTGTTCGATCGCAGCTTGCCTTCTTAATTCCTGCCTTATTCGTAACTTTTCGTCTATTTCTGTTGCTAAATCATAAACAGCTTTAGCTTTATTTTCAGCGTCTTTGGCAAGTTCCAATAATCTATCCAGTGTTTCATCATCCGGTAATTGTTTCATTGTAATTCCCTCAAGCTTCAAAAAAGCACATCCTTTCTCTATATATCCACTCGATCGCTTTCCTCTTTTTCGGCTTCTCTGATTTCCTGCATCCGCTTTTGATATTTATGCGCGATCGCAGTTGACATTTCACACATTTCTCTAGCTGACTGTTCAAAATCTTTGACCAATTCCAAGATTTCCAGCATAGTTTTTTCATCTGGTAGCTGTTTCACAGTCATAGTCATTACTCCAATCTAGTAATCAGCCGTTCAACTTTTATTTTTACTTCTAGCACCCGCCCCAATAGATTTCCCAAATCTTCTGCTGCTTCTTGAATTACAGCGTTTGGTACTTCCAGAGGCGAGATTGTTTCAATAGTAGCTTCTATCTGCCTTCTGGACGTTTCTACGAAAAACAAAGCTGTGCTGAAATAAGCAAAATATTGATTTAATATAGCATTATTTGGAAAAAGCGACTATCTTCCTCTAACTAAGTTTAGTCCCTCTGTCGTTTCTTGCTCAATCCGAGCAATTTCTTGGTTTATGCGCTCAATAAGAGCTTGTAACTCTGACGGAATAGGCATTGATTTGCATCCTGATTTCACCTCATTAGCATATCATTAAAGGCGATGCGATCGCGCATTCCACAAAAAACAATATCGTCCCTTACACTTTCGATTTAGCTTTTCGTAATTCCTCGATCGCAGCTTGTCTTCTTGCTTCTTGTCTTAGTCGCAACTTTTCATCTATTTCTGTTGCTAAATCATAAACAGCTTTAGCTTTATTTTCAAAATCTTTTGCTAATTCAAGCAGTTTATCTAGAGTCTCATCATCCGGTAGTTGTTTCATTGCATGAATCATTCTAGCATTATCTGGGAACTGAGACAATATAGGTCTGACTAAATTTAGTCCCTGCGTGGCATCAGTTTCAGTCTCGGCTAGTTCTTGGTTTAATCTATCGATTAGATCTTGAATTTCTGATGGAATCGGCATTTAGTATTAGCATCCCGATCTTACCTCATTAGCATATCATTAAAGGTGATCCGATCGCGCAGCGTGCCGTAGGCATATCGCACTCATTAAAAAACAAGCGATCGCATATTACATATTGCAAGCGATCGCCTCTTTTATTCGTCTCATTTTATTTCCCAGATCGACGACATTTATGAGAAAATGTGCGATTCTTCTTCATCCAGCAATTGCGCGATCGTCCAAGGCAATGGTAAAGTTTTAAAAGATGGTTCTTGAACGTCCGAATATGGCTTTTTGCTAGCGATCAAACTAACTAAGTTTTCCATTCCTATCAACAAACTAACTGGTTGCATAATGAACACCTCTTTAAGGCAATAATTACTCATGATAATTATTGCCTTGAGGAAAGTCATCTGCTCATTGATAGACTGACCCTACCCGCTCGGACAGAATTGTTACTAATTGGGTAAGATTCAGCCTAATTGTTGCTTAAAATACAGTATTTTTTCCTAGAATTGCCTCGCGAATTGCTTGTGCAGTCGCAGGTGCTAACAAAACACCGTTGCGATAGTGACCTGTTGCTAAGAGAATGTTGCTAAACCCTGGCAAATTGCCGATAATTGGGGCTGGGCGACCTGACGGGCGCGGACGCAAACCCGACCAAGTTTTCATAATTGTAGCTTGTGCTAATTCCGGACAAAATGCGATCGCACCATCCATCACCGCGTCCAGTTGACTTGCATCTGCTACTACCTCATACCCATCAACGGGAAACTCAACGGTAGCGCCTACCCAGTAATCCCCGCCTCCCACCGGCACGATATGCACATCATTACCAGTAATGACCGGCTGAAAATCTGGGTTTCCCAAAGGATGCTCTAATCGTAAATGTAATGCTTGTCCCAATACCGGTCCGATCTCGATCGACTGTGCCAGAGATGCGGTGAGCGGTGTCGAACCCAACCCCGCCGCTATCACCAACCAATCAACTTCTATCGTGCCATTTGTGGTGTCAATCTGTTTGCAGGCAGAGAAATTCTCTCCATCTGACACTGTTGTTTCCATCCCCAAAACGCTGACCCCAAACTGGAAACTCACACCGTTGCGATCGGCTGCTTCCACTAAAGCTACCGTAAGAGCGGTGGGATCGACTTGTCTATCTTGGGGAGAATAGACAGCCGCGCTAATCTTTGCCAAACTCAGTTGCGGACATTTAACCTGTAATTGGGCAGTATCCCAAATTTCTAAATGCCAACCTTGGTCAGCGCGAACTTTTACCAACTCTTCCCAACTAGGTAAATTTTCCCCTTCCAGACAAAGCATGAGAATTCCCTGCCTGTTAAAAGGAATTTTACGCCCGATCGCAGCTTCTAATTCCGGAATCAAAGTTTCGTAGCGCTGGATGCTAGTCTGGCGCATCTGCCACGCCTTACCCTTGACTTTTTGACTGATAGCACCCATCAAAACACCCAAGGCAGCACTTGTAGAACCTTGGTAGGAATGGTTGATTTCTCTGACTTCTCCCCTGATAGCGGAGAAAGAGGGGGGTGATTGTTTGTCCAGAACTGTAATGTTCAGTCCGGGAACTTGACTGAGTTCGTAGGCGATCGCCGCCCCAACAACACCGCACCCTATAATTGCAACATGACTCATTTGAGAAAAGATTCTAGATTTTAGCTTGTGTACCAATCTAAAATCTAAAATCCAAAATCTA
>NZ_JACJUP010000641.1:0-3922 GCF_014748295.1 Planktothrix sp. FACHB-1355
GCGAGGTTGTTTGTTCGGTCCTGTAGTGGCGGCAGCTGTAATTTTACCGGATGCCGCTTGGGCGGAATTAGCTGCTGCGGGGATAAAAGATAGCAAACAACTGACTAATGTTGGGCGAAGGAGGTTTGCCGATCGGATTCGGGCTGTGGCGTTAGATTACCAAATCGGTATAGCTTCAGTCCGGGAAATCGATCGCCTCAATATTTTACGAGCATCGTTGTTGGCAATGCGGAGATCTGTGATCAAACTGAAGGTGCAGCCCTCTGTTTGTCTGATTGATGGCAAGTGGGCTCTTCCGGATTTACCGATACCACAACAATCGGTGGTGAAGGGAGATGAAAAGTTGGTAGCGATCGCCGCTGCTAGTATTCTGGCTAAGGTATGGCGAGACGATCTCATCCTTCGCTTGGCTCGTAAATACCCGCAATACGATCTAGATGCCAACAAGGGTTATGGCACCGCTCGACACATAAAAGCTCTGGAAGAATATGGCCCTTCACGCTGGCATCGGCTCTCCTTTCGTCCTTGTTGCCACTGACTAAGGGCTGGGGAGTGGAGTCTGGGAAGTGGGAATTAAGGAGGTATTTTCTCTGTTTTCTATTCCCAAAGCTGGAACACTTGCCCATTTACGATAATCCAGCAGCAATTGGTGCATTAACCGATGTTTTACAGTTAACAATACACTTTTCAGTAGACCGTTGCCGGTCGCTTCCAACATTGGTTTGGGCGTTAACCAAAATGGAGGTGGTAGCTCAACTTGTACTTCTAAATCTGCTTTTCCTTTCAGATAAGTCAATCCCTTAACTTGCGAAGGCGACAGTCTTCCTTTCAAGTTCAACGCAAAGCGTTGATTCACATATTCAATACCCACAATTTGACAGCCCACAGACTCTAAATGAACTGTGCCATCGGCTTCTGTCCACACCTTCATATCTACTGTGGGTTGAATTGTTAACATCATAAAGTGGAGAGGGCGCATTTTTAAGCGAAAAATTTCCTCGCCCAATTGTGCGATCCGACTTGGATCGACCAGAGCATTGACAAGACGTTGAGGCTGACGCAAATAATGCTTGATGGGAATCGGTTGCTCTGGGACAGCAATTTCAACAGTTTGGGAAGCGACAAATCGGGTGTGCATAGGTAAAAGGGTACAGAGTGTTTTTTCTCTATGTCTATTAATTAATTTTACGTTACAGTTCTTAAAACATCCGGTTGCAAGTCTTAATCATACCATTGCTTTGCAGCTGGCAATAGTAGACTGTTGTGGGATTCGGTATATTGAGATTTTTCTGAATCTTTCTGTATACCTCACCCGATCGTATGCAATATTCACAAGACTCTGAACCCACCAAAGAAAGGTTAAGAAGCTGAGAAAATAACTTTATGAGTATATCGATATCGATCGCACATCTGGGGCCGAGCGGCACTTATGCAGAAGCAGCTGCCGTCGCCTATGCTAATTGGCTGATCCAGAAAAAAGGCCAACAATCCTTTTTGTGTCCCTATCCGAGCATTGCCCAAACGCTTCAAGCGGCAGCAACTGGGCAAGTAGATCTAGCTGTTGTGCCGGTGGAAAATTCTCTGGAAGGCAGTGTGACTATGACCCTGGATACACTCTGGCGGTTAGATACGCTGCAAGTTCAACAAGCTTTAGTTTTGCCGATTTCTCATGCTTTGCTGTCGTGTGCGGGTAGTTTAGAGGCGATCGAAACTGTTTACTCGCACCCGCAAGCTTTGGCTCAATGTCAAGAATGGCTGGATAAATTTCTACCCTCTGTTCAGTTAGTGCCGATGAATTCTACTACGGAGGCGCTAGGTTATCTGGAGACAGATAGTACAGCTGGGGCAATATCTTCTCTGAGGGCTGCCCAACTTTACAACCTACCTATTCTTGCCAGTCCAATTAATGATTATCCCTGTAACCACACGCGGTTCTGGGTACTTAGTTTACAACCTTCTCCTGGCGGCGATCGCACTTCGCTAGCTTTTAGCGTTCCGGCTAATGTACCGGGAGCTCTTGCTAAACCTCTGCAAGTATTTGCCGAAAGAAATATCAATCTTAGCAGAATTGAGTCGCGCCCGACTAAGCGATCGCTAGGTGAATATCTCTTTTTTATAGACTTAGAAGCTGAGGCTAATGAGCCATTAGTCAAATCTGCTTTAACCGAATTGGCAGACCACGCCGAAACGCTGAAGATTTTTGGTTGCTACAGCATTCTGAATATTGATTCCTAATTCAACAGCCACACTCACATCGAAAGGGCTGTAAGAAACTCCTCATAACCTTTATCCGTCTTGCATTCTACGCTCTGAGAAAATTTATATTTTTTAGCAATAAAAATTAATCATGTTTGAAGTTGCCCAAGGTATTCCTGGCTTACCCGACCTCACGCAACCCTCCCAGCTGATTCAATTTGGGGCCAAAGTGCTACGCACGTTCCTCATACTGGTCGGCTTAGTGGGGTTTATGGGCTTTGTTCTAGCCGTACTCAACTTTTCTCGCCGCCGAGACGAATCGGAAACAGGTGATATGTTGGGGCAATGGTTAGTGGGTTATTCCGTATTACTGCGACTGCTATTGCACGCAGCCCTAGTATTTGCCCTTTCGATCGCAGGTTTCTTTCTTTGTTCGACTTTAGGCACTCGTTACCACTTTTGGGAACAAGCACGGGTAGCGCAGGTAGCAGAAAGCGTTGCGGGAGAAAGGCTAGAACAAACAGCACCTCAAGTGCGCTACACGATCCAAGAACCGTACTCCTACAATACTCAAGTTGGCAACAGGTTGGTGCGCGTACAGGAGACGCGACCTGTTACCCGTTTTTTGACTGTCGCCGGTTCTCAAATTGAGGTCAAGATCGACCAAACTTTAGATCCGCAAAAGAGCGATCGCGCTATTTATCGCGTAAATTTTAACGGCGACTATCAAGTTACCAACCAACTTAGGGAAGCGCAAAATTTTTTCTTTGAAATACCTCAGCCCAATAGCTACTCGCTGTTGCAAAACTTCAAAGTAGAACAGAACGGTACAACACTCCCACAATCTAATCCAGGTGACTATGGTTTTCCCTTCCGACTTGGGCCAGGAGAACAAACCCGCTTTCGAGTCACCTATCAAGCTCAAGGAGCGCCACGCTGGGTCTATAACGCTAATGGACAATTACTTTCCAATTTTCGTCTGAGTGTGCTGGCCAATTTTCCTGGGGCTGATTTTGCCAGTGGCATTGTCCCAACTGAAGCCAAGGTGGAGGAACGAGGTACGAGATTTACCTGGGTATTTGACGGCAATGTTTCGGTTCTCAATCCGTTTGGTGTGTTTACCGCTACTAGCAGAGTGCGGAATACGGGAGTTTTGCCTCGCTTGTTACTGCTCGCTCCCGCTTTATTTCTCTGGTGGTTATTGTTACTGTACTTATCCTTACCGATGAGTCTGCGGGATGTGGCGATCGCAGGTGGCTTATTTTTTGCCTGTATCCTAGCTTTGACCTACTTCAGCCGAACGATCGATTCCCAATTAGCTTGGTTAGTAATTTCACTGTTCTTTTTAGCTGTGTCTTGGGGATTGGGAAGAACTTGGCGTGCTTCCCTTGCAGCTTTTATTAGTACCATTGCGGGAGGAGTCCTGCCAGTTTTAGGATTATTAGTACCGTATAGCGGTTTAACCTTAAGTCTGGCAGGTTTGCTCTCGGTGGCTTGGTTAGCAGCACTCAATTGGTACGGTTTCTATCGATTAGATCGGGAAATTCGTTAACTGCTTGCTGAGTGATTATCTGCTTACCTTTCCAAAAGCTATTTTTTTCTTCCCCATTGAGACAAGGCTAAAAGTAGTGACTGTGAGTAACCCGAACACAGCCGTAGGTTCGGGAACGGATTTGCTTGTAGAAACCATTGCTTCTAAATGAATATTATCGAAATAAACATCACC
>NZ_JACJUP010000642.1:0-3892 GCF_014748295.1 Planktothrix sp. FACHB-1355
GTTTTGGGTGCGATCGCCACTTCTTCAGACCAATCATCAACGCAATTAATAGGCTTTCAGCTTCTAAATCTGACAAATTTTGGTTAAAAGTTATACCAAGCCTGACATTATTCAAATTTACCACAGACTTCAAACGAAGTAAATACGTTAATTAATTGAGAATTACTTGCAGAAAGTTTTCTTTGCTGAAAGAGATAAAATCGAAAAAATAAAATATCGCCAACGCAAATAAAACAAAATATTATATATGCCTGAAACTAATATCCCTTCGTGCGAACGAGTGAGAACGAACAGAAAAAAATATTAGTTCCCCCACTCCCCCACTCCCCTCTTCCCCCTTACCCAGCCACTTGTGATAAAATCAAAGGCTGCTGCATAAATAACAAACAAGTCAAACATGGCCCTCACTCAAGAGCGCAAACAACAACTGATCACCGAATACCAAGTACACGAAACCGACACCGGCTCGACAGATGTGCAAATAGCCATCCTGACCGATCGGATCAACCGCCTCAGCGAACACCTCAAAGCCAATGACAAAGACCACGCTTCTCGGCGAGGCTTGTTAAAACTGATCGGACAACGCAAGCGCCTACTTTCCTATATTTCCAAACAAAATGTCGAGCGCTATCAAGCGTTAATCGGTCGCCTGGGCATTCGCGGTTAAAGGTTATGCCATCAGAACCTCAACAGGAGTCCTCATCCGGTAAGAAACGCTTACCCTTCGAGCCCAAAAAAAATAGCAAAAAAGCGACCAAAACCTCATCTGCGACACCGATTGCGGCCAAAACAGAAGACAAACCGCGATCGGTCAGCAAAGAGAACAAAGCTATTCCAGAGGCAGTGAGCCAGCGCATGGTAAAGCGAATGGCCTTTTTTTGCGGCATTCCCACCTCCCTGGGCATATCCACCTTTATTCTCAGCTATATCGTGGTTAGCCATGCTTGGTTCACACTACCGACCCCGGTCGTAGTTTTGACCAGCATGGGCTTTTTCGGTCTGGGAGTTTTGGGGTTGAGCTATGGTGTCCTTTCCGCATCATGGGAAGAAGAAACACCAGGCAGCATATTCGGATGGGAACAATTTACCGTCAACTGGGGACGAATGACGGCGGCATGGCGATCGGGTAAGCAAAAAAATTAAAAACTTGCTGCATAACCATCACAGCAAGCAAGCTGGCTATGCCGAAAACGCAACACCAGGTTGGCTCGATCGAGTTTGATATGAGAGCCTATAGGTTAGCTATTACCAGATTCTGCACCCAAAAAACTTAAAAAAGGATTTTCAATATGATCGTCGTCATGAAAATCG
The DNA here is from genome assembly GCF_014748295.1 of Planktothrix sp. FACHB-1355. Taxonomy (NCBI): domain Bacteria; kingdom Bacillati; phylum Cyanobacteriota; class Cyanophyceae; order Oscillatoriales; family Microcoleaceae; genus Planktothrix; species Planktothrix sp. FACHB-1355. The sequence goes on from NZ_JACJUP010000642.1 coordinate 1,312, forward strand.
GCTCCCCAGAAGTCGAGATTGCCCGTGTTAGCCAAGATCTCACAACCTGGGGACTGACACCAGAAAAAATAGTCGGTAAGCATAAAGTAGTGATCGGGTTAGTTGGCGATACCGCCGACCTCGACCCACTACAAATTCAGGAAATCAGCCCCTGGATAGAACAAGTGCTGCGCGTAGAACAGCCCTTCAAACGCGCCAGCTTAGAGTTCCGTCACGGCGAACCCTCCGAAGTAGTAGTTCCTACTCCCAACGGGCCTGTAGCTTTTGGTCAGCACCATCCTCTCGTCGTCACCGCTGGGCCTTGTTCCGTTGAGAACGAACAAATGATTGTCGAAACGGCGCGACGGGTAAAGGCAGCAGGGGCGCAGTTCTTGCGTGGAGGTGCTTACAAGCCTCGCACTTCCCCTTATGCTTTCCAAGGTCACGGCGAGAGTGCGTTGCAATTGCTGGCAGCAGCACGACAAGCCACCGGCCTCGGTATTATCACGGAATTGATGGATGCCGCCGATTTAGATGTTCTAGGCGAATACGCTGATGTCATTCAAATCGGTGCCCGCAATATGCAGAATTTCTCACTGCTCAAAAAAGTGGGGGCGCAACCAAAGCCAGTCTTGCTAAAACGGGGAATGGCAGCTACAATAGAAGATTGGTTGATGGCTGCTGAATATATCTTAGCGGCTGGCAACCCGAATGTGATTTTGTGCGAGCGGGGTATTCGCACATTCGATCGCCAGTACGCACGCAACACCCTAGATTTGGCGGTAGTACCTGTATTGCGTACCCTTACCCATTTGCCCATCATGATCGACCCCAGCCACGGTACCGGACGAGCCGAATACGTACCTTCAATGGCAATGGCGGCGATCGCAGCTGGCGCGGACTCGCTGATGATTGAAGTACACCCCAACCCAGCCAAAGCTTTGTCTGATGGCCCGCAATCTTTAACACCAGAAAGATTCGATCGCTTGATGCAAGAAATGGCTGTCATCGGTAAGGCAGTCGGACGCTGGCCTCAACCAGTTGCAGCACTTGCCTCCTAAATTTAGGACGGTGCGTCATACCCACAAAATGCTGATTTTATCTGGTTAGTTTCAAGCCCCATCCCCTTGTGGGTGGGGTGGTTGACAGATATGTAACACCATCTGACGCACCCGACAAACTGAAAAAGGCCAGCTTTAGGAGCTGACCTCTTTTTATGTCTACAAGGGTAGATAATTTTTGGCTCATTAGTTCCCCTTTCTGCTAAAGGGGTTTGGCAGTATAAAGTGGAATAGAAACGGGCCAACCTCCCGTCGGTTAACCCGTGAGCTTGGGAACGCGCAGAGCAATTATTTTTGCACTACCAACTTCACATTCGCGTTTTGCAGACCGCGCTGCTTCACTTCTGCCAAAGTCTTGTTAACAGCGTACTTCTGATTGATAGAGTTGATCAGCTCGGTTTGGTTGTGCTTCTTAGCAACACCCCACAGGTCAGCAATCAGGTCGAAAGTGCCGTCGCTATTGCGAGACCAACCCAAATCGTATTCGCCTTCCAAAACTGCAACCAAGTCAGCTCGAACCCGTTGACCGTTGTATCCACGGACATCGGCGTTGCTCTTCACCGTGATACCCAGGTCGCGCAGAGAAGTTTTAAGGATTTCGGCATCGGTGATTTTGGTCCGCAGAGTGCTAAAGTGAGACATTGGGATTTCCTCCTAGAGAAGTTAGAAACAAACGACAACGTTTTTGGTTTTGTTCGGATGTTGCCGCCCAAGAAAGCTTTTAGCGGCATTTACTTAAACTGCTAGCTAAGGCTAGCCTTTCCTCCTGTTGGGAGCAGGAGAAAGCTTTTAAAACTCCATTCGCTGATATTCAGCTACGGAGGATGCAGCAGGCCGCGCACGCTGTCTGGCCCAATCTCGCAAGGCCGTAACCTGTTCCGTCATTGTTCTCGACAGCGGTTGTGTGGCTTTAATCGCGGCAATGATATCTAGCTGCGTGAATTCTCTATCTTGAGCAAAGGCTTCGTACATTGCGGCAACCAGCGCCTGCTCAATTTCTGCTCCAGAGAAGCCATCAGAGACTTTACCGAGCTGTTCCAAGTCAAAGCGAGACACTTCTCGGCGACGCTTAGATAAGTGAATCTTAAATATCTCTTGGCGTTCTTCTAGAGTTGGCAAATCTACGAAGAAAATTTCATCAAAGCGACCCTTCCTCAAAAATTCCCCAGGTAAGCGTTCGACTCTGTTCGCCGTTGCCATCACAAAGACTGGGGAGGTTTTCTCTTGCATCCATGTGAGGAAGGAGCCAAATATCCGGCTAGAGGTACCTCCATCTGAGTCCGATGAGCCTGCACTACCTGCAAAAGCTTTATCTAACTCGTCGATAAATAGAATAACCGGGGAAATAGATTCGGCTGTTTTCAGCGCATTTCTCAGATTAGCCTCTGAGCGACCCACCATCGAGCCATCGTACACACGGCCCATGTCCAGTCGCAGTAGTGGCAAACCCCAAAGACGAGAAGTTGTTTTAGCAATGAGGGACTTGCCGCAACCCGGTACGCCTAAGATTAGCATCCCTTTTGGCTGTGGTAGTCCGTATT
>NZ_JACJUP010000643.1:0-3976 GCF_014748295.1 Planktothrix sp. FACHB-1355
TAGGTGTGGAAAAATTGCTCGATCGTTCGGCCAGTAACAATACCTTTTTCTCGTGCGGTTTGGAGTTGTTTCCAACAGTAAGATTCTTCGTCTTGTAGGAAGGCGGTAATTTCATTTTGTTGTTGTCGCAAAAGGGGATAAAATTTTTCTCCTAAAGTGATGGTAGTAGCGATCGGCAATTTCACAAAAGGATGTTCAATGCCTAACAGTTGTGCGTGCAATACTACACGCATTAACCATATTTTAATTTGCTTACGGATAGGATGGTTCCAGAAATGTGGCGGTTTAGGGACACAATCGGCGCTCAAGTACACAGCTGCACGTATTTGATCGGCAATTACTTTTAAACAAATCTTAGTCCAGGCATCGGCTCGCTCGTAATCAACTCCAGCAACTTCAGCAACAGTTTCAATGATGGGAAATATTAAGTCAGTCTCATAGAAGTTAGATACTTCTTGAAGAATAACTGCTAGCTTTTCTACAGCTAGACCCGCATCTATATAATTACGCTGAAGTGGAATTAGCTTATTGACATACTTTTCGGTATCAAATTCCATCAAAACCAGATGGTAAAAGCTGAGAAATCGCAAATCTTCCTCTGGTAAAAGGTAATGAAGCGTGTCCGGGCGATCGTAGTATTCTTTATCTTTAGATTGAAATTGGATATCCTCTTCTGATGCAACCGATTGATAGCCTCGTTCTGGGTAAAAATCGTAGTGAATGCGGGTGTTGCGACCGCAGTGACCGTGCGGACGAGTGCGCCAAAAATTCTGGTTGCTGAAAATAATTCGGTGTTCGGGTACGCCAATGCGATCGCGCCAGATGGCAAAGGTTTCAGTATCATTTATACGTACACTTACCACCAATCGCTCCGGTGGCAGTTGATAAACTTCCGTGCAAAGTTCCCAAGCCCAACTTAATGCCTGTTCTTGAGAATAGTTGCCGCAATTACCCAAGATCTCGAAAAAGGTAAGATGGCGCTCGGTAAGAACAGTCAAATTGGGAGAAATATGCTTTTGCAAAATTGTAGAATGATTCGATGGCGAGTATCGCTGTCCCAGAGAAATTGGATGAAATGGCAATGTCCAAAGATTAGTTTGGAACATTAAATCGGGAGAGTTAGCAACCAAAGATTCTGTGGGTAAAATCTGATGACCTCTAGCAGCATAAAATGAAAGAAATTTTTGTCTGATTTGGTTGCTATTCATAACTAAACATGGTGAAAATTATCTAAAAATGAGTCAAATTAGATGTTGGTACGATCGCACCTAGAATGCTGAAATTTTAACTGGAGACGAGAAACGCTGGCAATTGTCCCGTATTATCGGAAAGACGATCGTTGCAAAATAATGAATAATCACACTCAGTTACCGTATATAGCCGAACTCCTATGACTTTCGTTGAAGATTCCCCAGAAGGAGCCATTGTCCTTGGACGCGAGCCGGTCGTGCAAACCTATGAGCTAAGCAAAACCTACCTTACTGGCTTCTGGCTTAACCAGAAAATCGAATCGCTGAAAAACTGTACGCTCACAGTCTATAAAGGCGAAACTTTCGGGCTTTTGGGTCAAAATGGTGCGGGAAAAACTACACTGCTCAAAACGCTGCTGGGTATTGTGCGTCCGACTTCCGGACGTGCGACAATTTTGGGAGAACCGTTGGGCGATCGCACCGTCAAACAACGCATCGGTTATCTGCCAGAAAATGCTTATTACTACGACAACCTCACCGGCTGGGAATTTTTGCAGATGACAGCCGGATTATTTGAAATCCCGGAGTCGGTACAAAAAGAGCGCATCCCCCTACTGTTAGATATGGTAGGACTTGCCCAGTCAGCTGCTAAGAAAAAACAATTGCGTCAATATTCCAAAGGGATGATGCAACGTATCGGGATGGCGCAAGCATTAATCAACGATCCGGAATTGGTGTTTCTGGATGAGCCGATGTCAGGACTCGATCCGATGGGGCGCTACCAAATCCGCGAGATTATTTTATCGCTCAAAGAACAGGGCAAGACGATTTTTTTCAACTCTCACGTATTGTCGGATGTGGAGATGATCTGCGATCGCATCGCCATATTAGCCCAAGGCGAATTAATTTGCATCGGCTCTTTGGATGAACTGCTAGGCACCGCAGACTTATACTACGTCAAAGGCAAAGGCGGTAACTCGGAAGTTCTTAAAAAATGGATACCAGACTTAGACTTTGAAGAAAACAGCTGGAAAGGTCATTTACAGGGCGAACTACAGGATTTTGTCGCCAGTATAAACGCGATGCAGGCACAAATAATTTCTTTAAATTTAGCCCGCCCCTCACTGGAAGACTTTTTCATGCAGCAGCTGCGACAGCGGGGCTTTGTTGCCAGCAGTTGAGCCAGTACAGGGGCTAGGGGTTAGGGCGTCGGGGCTAGGGGAAGAGGGAGAGGGAAGAGGGAGTGGGGGAGTGAGGGAGCGGGAGAATAAATCTTTTCTCTTTTCCCTTTTCCCTCTTCCCTTTTCCCTCTTCCCTCTTCTATTTTTCCTCTTCCCTAGCCCCTAGCCCCTAGCCCCTAGCCCCTAGCTATAGCTTCTTCATCTCAAACTCTTGAAAGATGCAGCATGACTTTTCCTATTGCTATTCATTAATGGCATAACTCATTAAAGGAAAACACATGGCTGATTTAGTTGAGACTGCTGCTAGCGTCGGTTCTTTCAAAACTTTGCTGACTGTAGTGGAAGCCGCTGGTTTGTTAGACGCTCTCAAGAGTCCTGGCTCCTTGGCACTTTTTGCACCGACCGATGAAGCATTTGCCAAAATTCCAGCTACCACGATAGCTTCCTGGATGGAAGATATTCCCAAGCTCAAGAAAATTGTGGCATATCATGTCGTGCCTGGGGATGTTAGGTCTGATGACCTCCTTCAGATAGATGAAGCTCCCACACTTGAGGGCTCGATAATCGCAATTGACAACTCAGACGGCGTAAAAGTGAATGATGCCAAAGTGCTTCAACAAGATATTCTTGCCGACAACGGCGTTATTCACGTTATCGATACCGTGTTGATGCCTGCATTAGTTGCCGGTCATTAACTGCACCAAAGCTTGCATTAATTCCGAAATTTATTAAACAGGTAAAATACATGGCAGACATTGTAGATACCGCCGTTAGAAACGGTTCTTTCAACACTTTGGTAGAGGCGGTTAAGGCAGCTGGTTTGGTAGATACTCTCAAAAGTACTGGCCCTTTCACCGTATTTGCGCCGACCGATGAAGCTTTTGCCCACCTACCAACAGGAACTATAGACAAACTTCTGGGAGATATTCCTCAATTAACAAAGATTCTGACTTATCATGTCCTCGAAGGCAAAGTGATGTCTAAAGATGTGATGAATCTGGACAAGGCTACTACATTTGAAGGTTCAGACCTCAAGATTGATACCTCTAATGGCGTCAAGGTCGGTGATGCTACTGTTGTGAAATCCGATATCGAAGCTGACAACGGTGTTATTCACGTTATTGATACCGTCTTGGTTCCGCAATAGGGATTTTCGTGCTTACTATGGTATGGCAGAGGGGGAGAGGGGAAGTCAAAAGTCAAAATTCAAAAAGGGGTTAGGGATTAGGGGTTAGGGGTTAGGGAAAGTCAATCATTCAAAAATTCCTCCTCTTCCCTCTTCCCTTTTCCCTCTCCCTCTTCCCTCTTCCCTAACCCCTAACCCCTAGTCCCTAGCCCCTCTCTTCTCCCAATATACAGCCTGTACGAGGGGGAATATTCAACGTTAGTTGGTTGGATTTTTCTTCGTCGTTGCTCCAGGATACCTCGCAGTCACCGTACAATAACTGGCTGGGTTGAGATTGCAAACCAGTTACTTCAAAGCTGGCTTGTGCAGGTGCTGTACCGACATTAACGGCAATAATTAATTCCTCATTTCCCAGAATGCGATCGAACACATAAACTGTTCCCTCTGCATATAAAATGTGATAGTAACCGGTGCGGAGG
>NZ_JACJUP010000644.1:0-3974 GCF_014748295.1 Planktothrix sp. FACHB-1355
TTAAGACCAAAACTAATAAGGTGTCGTTTATTGGAGGTGTAGATTATCCCCTGATAAAAGAAGGGGCGATATTGTTTGAGAGAGGCGCAAAATTAACCAATCCAAATATAACTGTGATAACAGAATGGGTGGGAAATTGGACAGACACAAAAAAGTGCCAAATGATTGCAAAAAACCACATTAGAGAGGGAGTTGATATTATTTCAACTAATGCCGATCCAGGTTGTATACCTTTACATCAATTAGCCCAAAAAAATGGAATTTACACTATAGGATGGATTCAAGACTTATATCAACTTGCACCTGGTACTGTCTTGACCAGTGCCATCCAGGATTCTCCAAAGTTATTGTTACAGGCAGCAACTTTAGTTAGAAAAGGGCGATGGGAGGGTAAGCAATACAAGTTTGGACTGAGAGAAAAAGTGCAAAGATTAGCTCCTTTTCGAGGGTCGCTGACTGCCGAACAAGAAGAGATAGTCAACAAAATTAAAAACGATATTATCACAGGTAAAATAGACATTTCCTCATAAATACTTTAGTTTTAAGGAAGTAAGCCAGTAGCTGCAATACTCTGAAAAGGAGGTTCAATTGCATCAAGAAAATCAAAAGGCTAGTTCAGATAAATTAAACAGCAATTTAACTTGGCTGTGGAATTTATCCATCGCGAAACAATTGCGTTTTGGGATGGTCTTCTTGGTGGTATCGAGCTTGCTGACGACGGGAGTAATACTGATTTACTCTAGTTTCCAAACCCAATTAAAACAATCAAACCTACTACAGCAAGCGCGATCGCGAGCTGCTGCTGAAACAATCGACGCCTACATGGACGATTTGATCAGAAAATTGGGTTATTTGGCGAGAGTGCGGGGTTTAACTGATCTACCTCTGGAAACCAAACAAACTTTGCTAGAAGGTTTAACTCGCCACAACGATGCTTACGAAATGGTGGCTATTGTTAATCGTCAGGGAAATCCAGTTGTAGTCGTTTCTCCCTACAATCGTGTCGGGCTCGGTAATCTGGCACTTACACCCCTATTTGTGCGATCGTTCAAGCGGCAAGAAGATTATGTCGATGCTGTGAGCATCGATCCGGAAATTCATCAGTTAGTGACAACGATCGCCGTTCCCATTCGCAATCTACAAGATGAAGTTGATGGCATTTTACTGGCTAGAGTTAATTTAAAATTCCTCGATTTTGTGGTTTCCCAGACGGAAGTAGGAAAAACTGGATATACTTACGTAATAGACGATCGCAACTTTATAATTGCTAAAAAAAGAAGTGCTGGAGAGAGATTTAAACTAGAAGATATTTCCCAGCGTCCGTTTATTGAAAATTTGCACGATACAGAGACACAAGCCCTGACAATCTACCGGGGTCTTAAAAATGAACAAGTTTTGGGTGCGATCGCACCTATTGACAGCGTTGATTGGAGCGTTATTGTCGAATTACCAACAGCCGAAGCATACGCCCCTGTCTACAATCAGATTTTAGTAATGCTAGGAGCCCTCTCCCTCGCAACATTTACCGCCATAATATTGGGATTCTGTTTCTCTCGGCGGCTCGTCAAGCCCCTAGAAAATCTTACTGTTGCCGCCGCCCAAATTAGCGATGGAAATCTCGACACTCGCGTCCACATTCAATCCCGCAATGAACTGGGGATTTTAGCGCGTTCGTTTAACCAAATGGCACAGCAATTACAGGAGTCATTTAGAACTCTGGAAAAGACAAATGAAGAGTTAGAAATTAGAGTCGAACAACGCACAAACGCGCTTAGGCAAGCGATGGAAGCTGCTGATGTTGCCAACAAAGCTAAAAGCGAATTTTTGGCAAATATGAGCCACGAACTGAGAACCCCTCTCAACGGTATTTTGGGTTATGCTCAAATCCTGGAAAGAGCGCAAAATCTAACTAAAAAACAACTGGACAACATCAACATTATTTACCAGTGCGGTACTCACTTGCTTACCCTGATCGAGGATATTTTAGATCTTTCTAAAATAGAAGCTAAGAAAATGGAACTTTATCCAGAAGATTTCTATTTTCCTTCCTTCTTGTCAAGCGTAGTAGAAATCTGCCGCATCCGCGCCGAACAGAAAGATATCTCGTTTGTTTACCAACCAACTAGCGAACTGCCTATAGCCATTCATACCGATCGTAAACGCTTACAACAGGTGTTGATTAATTTACTCGGAAATGCAATTAAATTTACAGAAATAGGTGGAGTTAACTTTAACGTAAGTGTCATAAATTATCAGTCATTAGACACTAAAGAGTCAAATTATGACAATGATATAAGACTAATAAAAAAAATTCGTTTCGAGGTAAAAGACACCGGCGTAGGTATGAGTCCGGAGGAATTGGAAAAGATATTTTTGCCTTTCGAGCAGGTGGGAAATGGCAAACATCAAGCAGAAGGAACCGGACTGGGATTGGCAATTAGCCAGAAAATTGTTCAAATGATGGGCAGTAAAATTCAAGTAAAAAGCCAACTCGGTATGGGCAGCACTTTTTGGGTAGATTTAGATTTACCCGAACCCAAAGACTGGATACAAACAGCCACTATTATTAAGCAACAAAAGATTATTGGCGTAGAGGGGAAAAGGCGTAAAATCCTGGTAGTAGATGATAAATGGGAAAATCGATCGGTGATTGTCAATCTGCTAGAGCAAATCGGTTTTGAAATGGCAGAAGCAACAAACGGTGAAGAAGCTTTGACTAAAGCAGCAGAGTTTAAACCCGACCTAATTATCACCGATTTAGTTATGCCTGTGCTGGACGGATTTGAGATGATACGCCGCATTCGGCAGTCACCGGAATTGAAGGATATAGTGATAATTGTTTCATCTGCTAGCGTATTCGTAGCCGATCGACATAAGAGTTTGTTAGCTGGGGGTAACGATTTTATGCCCAAACCAGTACAGGCAGATGAGCTATTTCAGAAGTTACAAAAATATTTGGAAATCGTATGGATTTACGAGGAAACCCCGAAGCCACAGCCAGCAGAAGAAAGCCAAGATACAAATGCCGAGCTTACTAAATCTCAAATTCCAGATGGCGAATTAATTCCTCCCCCAGCAAAAGAAATAGAAATCCTCTTTGAGCTAGCGATGAGAGGTAATATCAAGGGTATTGCCAGACAAACTGTCAAGTTAGAGCAAATGGATGAAAAACTTGTCCCTTTTGTCCAATATTTGCGTCAACTAGCTCACAACTTTCAGGAAAAAGAAATTCTGGAGTTCATTAGTAAATACAGGTCAGATCCAAATGAGTGCTGAATCTAGCGAAAAATCTATCCTGTTAATTGTTGATGATAACCCCGTTAATTTAGGGGCGATCGCCGATTTTTTGGATGAAGCTGGATTTGAAGTATTGGTAGCGCGAGATGGGGAAAGTGCAATCCAAAAGGTAAAATATGCCCAACCAGATCTGATTTTATTAGATGTGATGATGCCCGGAATCGATGGATTTGAAACTTGCTATAAGCTGAAATCAGACCCGTCCACTAAAGATATACCAGTAATTTTTATGACTTCCCTCTCTGACAGGGTAGATAAAGTCAAAGGTCTCAATTTAGGCGCAGTCGATTACATCACTAAGCCGTTTCAGCAAGATGAGGTATTAGCCCGCGTCAAATCTCAGTTAAAATTGTATAATTTGACGAAAATTATGCAACAGCAAAATTTACTTCTCAAACGAGAAGTTGAAGATCGAGTTGCCGCTGAAATTTCTTTGCAAAAGCTGACGCAGGAATTAGAAAAACGGGTGGAGGAACGCACGTCTGAACTAAAGCAAACCATGCAAGAATTGCAACAGGCTCAATCTTATTTAGTGCATAAGGAAAAAATGTCCGCTCTCGGTCAATTGGTGGCTGGGGTCGCCCACGAAATTAATAATCCTGTGAGCTTTATTGCGGGTAATCTCAGCCACGCTGAAGGATATATCAAATCTTTGATTGAACACTTAAGCCTTTATC
>NZ_JACJUP010000645.1:0-3886 GCF_014748295.1 Planktothrix sp. FACHB-1355
GGCTGAGTTTGGAATTGAAGATTCAAAACTTTTCTAAAGGCAAGCAGCTAAAGCTGTAGCAAGTTCCTTTGCGGTTTGGTAGCGATCGCGCACATTGGGCTTAGTCACTTTTTCGATGGCAGCTCGCAATTTGGGTGCGATCGTCGGCACATTTTCCAGCTGAAACTGGTAAACTCTTCCCTGCTTGCGATAAAACTTGTGGGGCGCTTCCCCAGTGAGCAGGAAAATTAAAGTTGCCCCAACTGCATAAAGGTCAGACTGGGTTACAGGTTGGCCTCGGTCTTGTTCCGGGGCGCTGTAACCTTCTGCGCCGATGCGAGTACCCAAAGGAGTGCCGATTTCTTTAACAGCGCCAAAATCGAGTACCACAATGCGATTGTCCACTGCTTTCACTAATAAGTTTGCCGGTTTAATATCGCGGTGAATGAGTGGGGGGTCTTGTCTGTGGATGTAGTCCAACACATCGCAAGTTTGGATCGCCCACTCGCTCGCCTGTTTTGGCGTTACAGGCCCATTTTTGTAGATGCGTTTCTCCAAATCCTCACCGTGAACCAGTTCCATCACCAGATATTTTTTACCCCTTTCCGTAAAAAAGTCAAAAAACTGGGGAATACCGGGATGGTGTAGCGCTTTAAGGGTACGAGCTTCCCTTTCAAATAATTCTTGGGCCTTGCTTATTTCAGCCATATCCGCATTCATTTCCTTAATCACCACCAACCCCTGGACTTCCGTAGGTGTGCCACCTGCCCCAGCTTGCGCTTGGGGAACCCAGGCCAGATAAGTCGTACCCATTCCGCCTTGTCCCAGAGTCCGTAATATCTGGTACTGGCGGATAGCACGTTCTACGCGCAACGGTTGACCGCAGTGAATGCAGAATAGATTGTTGGGAGAATTATCTGCGTGATTGCAGGTAGATGCTATAGCAGACCTGGGTGGAGAGACAGACTGGGCATGGAATTTGAGCATCGGCCCTCCGTGCGCCAACTGGAGGACAGAACCATTTGCCAGCCAAGCTTGAGACACTAAAATACCATCCAGAAAAGTGCCATTAGTGCCTTGATTGACGAGACGCCAAGCGGTAGAGGCCAGATTGCTTCCCGATCTCGATCCTGATATCTCCATTCGTCGCAGTTCCAGATGGTAGCGGGAAACCCGGCTATCGCTGAGAACCACATCATTATCTGGCGCTCGGCCAATCCGAATAAAATTCTGGTTATCAAAGCGCCATTGTTGCAGAGGCTCAGGTTGTTGGGTATGTAAAAGAGTCAGCGTGACCGCATCGGAAAATCCCATTATTCGTTGGTCAGTTGTCAGTTGTCAGTTGTCAGTTGTCTTTGCTTGGCTTTGGTGGAATAGCACGCTCGATAAACTGAATTAGATCCCTCTAGATCCCCGACTTCTTCAAGAAGTCGGGGATCTAGAGCTAAGTGCCATTCGGCTTTGCAGCAGCTATGACCGCCGATCTATGACAGTTAGCTATTACCAACTCTAGCTTGCTCCAGATCCGGTCGCACTTTCGCCCGAATCAGGACTGCGGTGATATTATCGTGGCCGTTATAGTTGTTCGCTAGATCGATCAACTCATTTACTCCTTGTTCCAGACTAGCTCGCGAACTGAGCAGAGGTTGGAGATGAGTTTGCCAATGAGCTTCGATCAAGTCGTTATCCGACAAACCATCGGAACACAACAGCAGCAGGGTATCTTCATTTAGCTCGAAGAATTCGATGTCCGGCTCAACAAAATGCTCGTTGCGCGGGCCCAAAGCTTGGGTAAGCTGGTAGGAATCGGGACGAGAATAGGCGATCGATCTTTCTACGCCTCGTTTAATTTCTCGTTGACCGACCTCATGGTCTGTCGTGACTTGCTCCAAGCCCTGTCTGCGACTGAGGCGGTAGAGGCGAGAGTCTCCTACGTGAGCGACGACAACTTGCGTTTCCTGAACTAAAACCATTACCAGGGTAGTGCCCATACGCCCGCTGCCAGAGCGAGCATCCTGTTGGTTTACATCGTAGATAGCTTGATTGGCTTTGAGTACTGCCTCGCGGATCGTATCTTCGTCAGGCAGATCCTCTTTCCAATTGTCTTGGAAGTACTGGCTGAGAGTTTTCACCGCTAAAGCGCTGGCAACTTCTCCACCAGCATGACCGCCCATACCATCGCAGAGGATATACAAACCACGGGCCAGGACATTTCGACCCAAGGGTGTTTCGGCCTTGACGAACGAAGTTCTGATGCCAAAGTAGTCCTCGTTGTGCCGCCGTTGCCGACCCACATCTGTGCGCCCAGCGTCTTCCAAGCTGAGCAACTGCATGGGTAGAACAATCGTAGGCGTTTCGTTTTCATCGCCGGGATGGCCGGGATAATAAGTTGGATGCTCTTTGGTAGAAGCAGAGGGGGTATAGGTTGGCGCGAAATTGAGGTTGTTTTCGGCGGGATCGACAGGGGGCATAGGGGTGGGCTCGGTAGTGTCACCTTGAAATTCCTCTGCGATCGCTTGCAAGCGCGATCGCAGTATATCGATAGTTTGAATTGTGTTTTCCTTCAGGTCGCTCATCAGCATGGCTAGCGGGCCAAATAGAGTCCGCCCCGACTCTAAAAATAGCTGCTGCCAAACTTGGCCTAATACTTCCAGCGTCGGGCTGAAGTTATCCGGGTCTTGCTCTAAGCGTAATAGCCCTAAAGATTGGTCTTCATCCACCCGCAAATTATTTAAATCCACTAGGGTAGTGAGGCAATGCCAGGGTTCCAGAGCTACCCATATAGAGGCCATTTCGTGGAGCAGATGCAATAGGTGCATTTGGGGAATTTGGTCATCTCTCCACAGGTCTACCAACAGAGGCCAAGCAGACCTATCTTCTAATAAAACTATCTGCTGTCCGTTACTTATCCAAGCATCTTGAATTCGGGGCAGGGCTGGATATAACTGCGATTGTAGCGCCACATACGCTTTGGCAAGCGCCGGGACGGAAGCTCTTGATGCCGAAGAGATCGGAAGGTTTTTTTCCTCAGTGCTTTGTCGATCGAGCAAGACTTGTAGAGGAGACTCTTGCAGGGGTTGACAGTCTAACACTCTTATGAGCATTTCCCCGTTTGCGATCGGGGTCAAACTTTCCAGGAGTTGATAGCGTTGTTGAGGATCTAAAAAACTCTCCGGAAGCAGTCCAGATCCGGGCTGGCTGGTGTTATCCCCACTATCGGTCTGGGCTTGATTCTCTAACTGATGTTGTCCCGATCGATCTTTATCCCAGGAAACCTGGATTTCTGTTGAATTTGCTGAAGCTGCTTCGCTATCTAAAACTGTCGTTGTTAAAGGCAAGTTTGAAGTGTCATTTTTTACACCAATTGCTGCTTTTATTTCAGTGTTTCCCCCATGAGGCGATGGCGGCGGTGACGCTTCTAGCTTTCCTGAGATAATGCCCAACCACACAGTTCCCGTGAACGTGTCGCAGTTTTGACATACTTTAGCGCTGTAGGCGACTTGAGAGCCACATTCCGGACAAACTTTGTGCGTCAAAGAGGTACCGCATTGCTGACAAAATTTATTCGCATCCGGGTTTTCAAAGTGACATTGGGGGCAGACAAGCATTTTGGGTACTTCCTCAATTCCCTTTCCTGGGCTTTTTCATGGTGGGGTACAACCTAGTGCCGCTACGCGGAAGTCAAAAGTCACTCATTCAAAAGTCCTTTGAGCGTCAGGCATTCAACTACTTCCGATCTGGTGGATTACTTCTGCCATGCTGCACTAGCCGCAGCATTTCCTACGGCATAGCCCTGTGTACAGGTTAACTGATATATCGGGCTTAGGGTATCTAGAAAAAGTCAAAAGTTAAAATTCAAAAGGGAGAGGGAGAGCGGGGGATGGGGGGAGTTAAAAGTCAAAAGTCA